>NZ_NHPE01000077.1:0-1340 GCF_002252895.1 Halorubrum sp. Eb13
AGCCCCATCACGCCGAGCCCGATCTTCCGCATGTCGCGGACCTTCTGCTCGATCTTCTCGACCGGGAAGTCCGACATCGTCACGACGTTCTCGAGGAAGCGCGTGCCGTAGTCGATCCGCTCGTCGAACTCCTCGAAGTCGATCGCCTCCGCTAAGAACGCCGACATGGCGGCCTCCTTCGACTCGTACTCGTCGGCGTGCGCCTCGGACCAGACGCGCCAGTCCGGCGCGTCCTGCGCCGCGAGCGTCGAGAGGTTGATGTGACCGAGGTTACACGCCTCGTACTCCTCTAACGGCTGCTCGCCGCAGTTGTGGACCACGAGACCGTTCGCGACGAACGAACTCGTCTCAGGCTCCGTCAGGTCGTAGACGGCCTCGTGGCCGTCGTCCTCGACTGCGGAAACGGTCGCTTCGAATCCCTCGCTGTACGGTCCGTGGTCGTAGTTCGCGAGACGCTCGTCGAGTGCGTCCTGTTTCGAGTCGAGAAGGAATCCGATCTCCTCCGCGAAGCGGACGAGGTTGTCCTTCGAGACGACGAGATCGTGGTCGGCCTGTCGCTCGTATTCCGCAGTTCCGCCGTTTCCGTCGGGCATCTCCTGAACGCCCTCCTCGTGGCGCTCCTCGTAGATCTTGCTGAAGATCCCGAAGTTGAGCAGGAGTTGCTGGACTTCTTTTAACAGGTCGGTGCTCGTGCTCGTGAGCCGGACGGAGACGCCCTTTTCGACGTTCCCCTGAACGCCCCCGTCAGCGGAGAACAGCGCACGGAGGTACCCGCGTGCCATCTCCTCGCTCCCGCGCATCACTGCCTCAGGCACCTGATGCTTCTGATCGGCTAAGCCGGCTTCCTCGGCGTACTCGTACAGTCGAGCCGAGCGGATCCGCTGCTCGACGGCCTGCGCGCCGCGGTAGTCGTCACCCCTGGCGATCTCGCTGACGCCGACCTCGTAGTCGGCGTTACCGACGGGATCGCGAACGATCTCGTTCACGTCGGCCGTGAACGACTCCGAGACCTCGGCGTCCTCGTCGTAGAAGTTGAGGACGGCGCGCTCCTCTCCGATCTTGAGATGGCCGTCACCGACCATCCAGCCGAGTACGCGACCCTCTGCCGCTGTTCCGTGCTGGCCGAAGGAGCCTTTCCGGTTCTGGATGTGGACCGTGTCGCCGGCGTCGAGGTTGCCGGCTTCCACCCACCCGTCACCCGTCATGACCCGATGATCGGAAGTGAGGCGGAGTTCGTACCCCTCTTCGGTCGTGAGCTTATAAACGTCCTTCTCGCCGGTCTTGTAGACGCTGCTCGCTTCTTTGAGCGTCTCCTCGCTGAGGCGACCATCGACGACGAC
>NZ_NHPE01000077.1:1427-32747 GCF_002252895.1 Halorubrum sp. Eb13
GCCGACCTCGACGTGCTCGCCGAGACCGAACATATCGTAGATCTCCTTCGTCTCGGGCGTCGCGACGTGGGGCTCCTCGGTGCGCGGGTTGGTGAAGGTGAACTCCTCGTCGTTGTACAGCGCCTCCATGAAGTCGTCGGTGACGCCGACGCTGATGTTGAAGTTCGACAGGTGGCCCTCGACCGCGTTCCGGAGGTGCTCGGGCACCTTTCCGTCCTCGTCGATCAGCTCGCGGGCCTCCTCCAAGGCGTCCGCGAAGGAGTTGTGCGTGAAGTCGTCGGGGTCGTTCAGCCGCAGCGAGTGAGCCAGGGAGACGTCCTTGTTCTTCGCGTGGATGAACTGGATGACGTCCGGGTGCGAGACGCGCATGACGCCCATCTGAGCGCCGCGGCGCGCGCCGCCCTGCGCGATCGTCTCGCACATCTGGTCGAACGTCCGCATGAACGTGATCGGGCCGGAGGCGATGCCGCCGGTCGAGCCGACGGAGTCGCCGTAGGGGCGGAGCTTCCAGAACGCGTACCCCATGCCGCCGCCGGACTGGAACACCTCGGCCGCCTCCTTGGCGGTCTGGTGGATGTCGGTGATGTCGTCGTCGGGGGAGTCGACGAAGCAGGCCGAGAGCTGCTGGAGCTCGTCGCCCGCGTTCATCAGGGTCGGCGAGTTCGGCATAAAGGAGAGCCGCTCCATCCCGTCGCGGAACCGGTCCGCGGTCGCCTCCACGTGGTCGCGCACGCTCTCGGGGAGCTCGGGAACGACGGTTTCGTACGCGAACTTGTTGACGTTGTGCGCGGTCAGCGTCGTCTCCGCCTCGTCCTCGGCGGTGGTGCCGGCGCCGAACACCTCCTCCGCCAGTTCGTTCCGGCGGGGGTGGTCGGGCTTCAGCTGGTCGGGCGTGACGGTGACCTCGACGCCCTGCTTCTCGGCCTCGAAAACGGCCTCCGCGAGCGCGACGTTGCGCGCGACGCGGTCGAACAGCTCCTCGGGGTTCTCGATCGTCTCGCCGTCCGCGTTCTTCCGGAGGTAGCGCGCGGGCAGGATGTTGTGATAGGCGTTGGCGGTGAGACGCTCCTCCATCGTCTCGCCCGTTGTTCGTTTGATCGGCAGTTCGAGTTCGTCGGCGGCGACGCCGTCGTTGCTCATTCGACGGCCACCCCGCTCGGTTGACGTGCGTTCTGGCTCATATATCGTGTCTACGTACTGTCGCAGCAGGCCCTTTTGTGTTCCGCTCCCGGCCCGGATAGGTGACTACCTGTTCGATTCGGTATGTAATTCCCGGTCCGCGTGTCTGACGCCGGATTCGATTACGTTACATCTGAACGTGTTCCGGACACATAAGCGTAGCCAGACCAGAGTGAAACTGATACTCAAGGCGCGAAATCGACCGAAGTAACGGTCTCCGCATCGGAACAAAAGGGGGGTTACTCGCACCGATTTTCCGGCGTTATGCTCCGTGTTACCGCGGTCCCGTCGGCCGGGAGCGTGAGACTCCGGCCTCATCGGCGCAGTATTTGCCGGCTCACCTATCAGATTTCAATAACCGACGGACCGCGGCTCCTCCCCACAAGCTTATGCCCGACGTGCTCGTGGGGCCGGACATGACCGCTTCGCTCGCCGCGTTGGCATCGTCGCTCCCGCTTCAGGCCGGACTCCTCGCCAGCCAAGCGGGACAGCTGCTCGTCGCGCTCGTCGCCGTCGCGATCGTTATCGTCGTCGGTAAGTTCGTGCTGAAGCTCGCGTGGCGCCTAGTCACGATCGGCATCGTCCTCGTCGCCGTGTTCTTCCTGCTGTCGACGGCGGGGATTATTTAAAGAAAAACTGCTCCCGACCGAGCCGACCGACGCTCCGACTACTGGAACGCGGTGCCGGGCTCGGCGTCGGTGCGGTCGACGTCCGACCGCTGGAACTGCTTTTCGATCTCCTCGTAGCGCTCCCGCGTCTCGGGGGTGACGCTCGGGTTCACCTCGCCGAGGGCGTCCTCGAAGTGCGCCATCGTCACGCGGACGTTGCCGACGGACTCCCCGACTTCCTCGCGCGTGACGCTGCCGATGAACTCCCGAGAGGCGTTCATCGAGGCCTCGCGGGCGACCGCTTCGAGGTCGGCGCCGACGTACCCCTCGGTCTTCCGTGCCAGCGCGTCGAGGTCGACGTCGTCGGCCAGCGGCTTGTTCCGGGTGTGGACCTCCAGGATCTTCCGGCGGGCCTCCTCGTCCGGCACGGGCACGTGCACGTGGCGGTCCAGGCGGCCGGGCCGGAGCAGCGCCGAGTCGATGAGGTCCGGGCGGTTCGTCGTCGCGATGACGACCACGTCCTCCAGCGACTCGAGCCCGTCGAGCTCCGTCAGCAGCTGCGAGACGACGCGTTCGCCGACGCCGGAGTCGCCGGAGTTCTTGCCGCGCTCGGTCGCGATCGAGTCGATCTCGTCGAAGAACACGATGGTCGGCGCGTTCTCGCGGGCCTTGCTGAACACCTCGCGGACGCCCTTCTCGGACTCGCCCACGTACTTGTTCAGCAGTTCGGGCCCCTTGATCGAGATGAAGTTCGACTCCGCCTCGTTGGCGACGGCCTTCGCGAGCAGGGTCTTCCCCGTGCCCGGCGGGCCGTACATCAGGACGCCCTTGGCGGCCTGCATGTCGAGCTCCTCGAACACCTCGGGGTACTCCAGCGGCCACTGGATCGTCTCGCGGAGCCGCTCTTTGGTCCCCTCCAGACCGCCGACCTGGTCCCAGGAGACATCCGGGACCTCGACGAACACCTCGCGGAGCGCGGAGGGCTCGATGCCCTTCATCGCCTCCTTGAAGTCGCTCTCGGTGACCTGGATGGAGTTCAGCACGTCGGCGTCGATCTCGTCGCTCTCTAAGTCGAGCTCGGGCCGGATCCGGCGCAGCGCGTGCATCGCGGACTCCTTCGCGAGCGACTCGAGGTCGGCCCCGACGAAGCCGTGGGTGTTCTCCGCGTACTCGTCGAGGTCGATTCCCTCGACCAGCGGCATGTTCCGCGTGTGGACCTGCAGGATCTCCTTGCGGCCGTCGCGGTCGGGGACGCCGACCTCGATCTCGCGGTCGAAGCGACCGCCGCGGCGGAGCGCGGGGTCGATGGCGTCGACGCGGTTCGTCGCGCCGATGACGACGACCTCGCCGCGCTCTTCGAGCCCGTCCATCAGCGAGAGCAGCTGGGCCACGACGCGCCGTTCGACATCGCCGCCGGCCTCCTCGCGCTTGGGCGCGATCGAGTCGAGCTCGTCCATGAAGATGATCGAGGGCGCCTCCTCCGAGGCCTCCTCGAAGATCTCACGGAGCTGCTCCTCGCTCTCGCCGTAGTACTTCGACATGATCTCCGGGCCGGAGATGTTGTGGAAGCTGGCGTCGATCTCGTTGGCGACGGCCTTCGCGATCAGCGTCTTCCCCGTGCCCGGCGGGCCGTGCAGGAGCACGCCCTTCGGCGGGTCGATGCCGAGCCGCTTGAACAGCTCCGGGTGCCGCATCGGCAGCTCGATCATCTCGCGGACCTGTTCGAGCTCGCCGTCGAGCCCGCCGATGTCCTCGTAGGTGACGTCCGGGCCCTCGCTGGCCCCGTCGCCGCTCCCGCCGCGCTCGGCGAGCTCCTCGGCGGGGACCTCCGAGATCTCGATCTCGGTGTCGTCGGTGATGACGACGGTCCCCGACGGCGTCGTCGAGGCGACCTTCATCGGCACCGCCTGCGACTGGCCGCCCATCAGGCCGAAGCCCATCGACGTGCGGATCGTCTGCCCTTCGGTCACCGGCTGTCCGGAGAGCTTGTCGCGGATGAACGGGGCTATCTGCCCGCGCACGCGGAGTTGGCTCGGGAAGGCGATCGTGACCGACTCCGCCCGGGAGACGTCGACCGACTCGACCGTCACGCGGTCGTCGATGCCGACGTTGGCCTCCTGACGGAGCCGTCCGTCGATACGCACGACGCCGCTTCCGTCGTCCTCGGGGTAGCCGGGCCAGACGCGGGCGATCGCGGCCCCGTCCGGGCCCTCGACGCGGACGATGTCGCCGCCGGAGAGCCCCAGCTCTTCGGCCGCGACGCGGTCGATCGCCGCGAGGCGGCGGCCGGCGTCCTTCTGTTTGAGCGGTCTGACAGTGAGTTTCATCGCTCGCCCTCCACGGTGTCGTCCTCGACCGTTTCGCCCTCGACCGTGATCACGCCGTTCGTGACCGCGGTCGACGCGGCCGGTCCCGGCAGTTCGAACTCCGACTCGACCGGTTCGCCGTCGCCCTCGACGACGACGATCGCCGTCTCGCCGACCGTGTCGACGCTCACGTTCGCGGCGTCGGCGCCCAGATCGGCGGCGACGATCCACCCGTCCTCGTACTCGAACCGGCGGAGCAGCGGACCGTCGCCGGTCGATCGGGTCTGTTGGTGATTCATGCTAACTACAAGTTAGGCGCGAGACTATATAAACCCGTCGCTAAAAATCGCATGACGTGAGATCTCACGAACGTATCGGTAGTGTTGCGGTTCGGGGTCGTTTCGGGGGGCGTCGACGGTCGTTCTCTCCTCGGATCCTCTCGCTCGCCGGCGCCGTCCGCCGGGCGTCTTATGACCGAGCGCGCGGGAGACGGGGGCATGCAGCGAGTCACCCACGACGGGCGCGACACCGCGTATCGCGTCTCCGACCGCGGCGGCGACGGGCCGACGGTCTGCTTCGTCCACGGGAGCGGCGGGAGCAAAGACGTCTGGAAGGCGCAGGCGCGCCTGAGCGACCGGTTCCCGACCGTCGCGCTCGACCTCTCGGGGCACGGCGACAGCGACGACGTCGACGAACCGGCCGGGGCCGAGACGCTCGACGCCTACGCGGACGACGTCGTCGCAGTCGCGGAGGCGACCGGGGCGACCGTCCTCTGCGGCAACTCCCTCGGCGGCGCCGTGGCTCTGTGGATCGCGCTGGAGCGCGACCTCCCGCTCGACGGGCTCGTCCTCGCGGGCACGGGCGCGAAGCTCGCGGTCGCCGAGCCGCTGTTGGACGCGCTCGAGACGGAGTTCGACCGGGCGATCGACCTGCTCCACGAGCCCGACCGCCTCTTCCACGACGCGCCGGCCGAGTACGTCGAGCTCTCCCGCGCCGGCATGCGGGAGTGCGGTCGGGCGGTCACCGAGCGCGACTTCCGGACCTGCCACGCGTTCGACGTCCGCGACCGTCTCGACGAGATCGCGTCGCCGTCGCTCGCGGTCGTCGGCGAACACGACGCGCTCACGCCGCCGGCGTACCACGACTACCTCGCGGACCGGATCGACGACTGCGAGCGCGCGGCGATCGAGGGGGCCGCACACCTCGCGATGCTGGAACGCCCCGCCGCGTTCAACGCGGCGCTCTCGTCGTTCCTCGGGCGTCGCTCGGCGGACGAGTCAAGCGACGGCGGGACTCGCTGAGGTGCGGCTCCCGCGAGCAGCGGCGGTCAGGGTGGGAACCGACGGGGCGAGGGGTTCACGTCGAAAGGGGGGACGCCCCGTTTCGAAACGAGTGGATCGGACAGTCGTCGCCGCGCGGTACCGTCGACGGTCGATGGCTGCGTGGTCCGGTCCTCGATGTCGTCGGCACTCACCTCGTGCCACGTGTTACCATTCCAGTATTAATAAACGATTCGCCGTCTCCACCGCCGCGCGCCCGTCGGTACGCTTTTGCGACGCCGGCGTCGACCGATCGGCAATGGACGGCGACGACTCGGGACGACGGTCCGTCGGATCGAGCTCGCCTCCCGACCCGGAGCGATCGGCGGGGCCGACGGGTGACGCGGACGAGCGCCGCCTCTCGAACGGCCCGCGCGGTCCCGAGAACCCCGACATCAACGACCTGCTCGCGAAGCTCGACGCGTTGAGCGACACCGTCGACGAGGGCCACGAGCGGGAGAAAGTCCGTCAGACCATCTCGCTCGTCGAGCGGATGCCCGGAAGCTCGGCGTTTCGGACCCGGATCACGAAGTACACCTCGCGGGACTTGGCCGAGGCGTTCGTGGGCTCGGTCCTCTTCGCGCTCCCCCTGCTCGTCGAGGGCGGCGTCTTCGAGATCGCGGCGTGGTTCGCCGCGGCCACGCCGGGCGGCGTTCCCGTCTTCCTGCTCGTCCACGTGGGGTTCGTGCTGGTCATGACCGCCGGGCTGCTGTACTTCGCCGACTTCCGGCAGATCGAGATCAGCCACCCGATCCTCGGGATCGTCCCGCGGCGCTACGCCGGGATCCTGCTCGTCTCGCTGTTCACCTCGGTCCTCATGATGGTCCTTTGGGGCCGGCTCCACGAGGGCGACCCGGGCGCCCTCGAACGGGTCTCCCGCGTGGCGTTCGTCTGGGCCGGGGCCGCGTTCGGCGCGAGCCTCGGCGACATCCTGCCGGGTGAATCGCAGGGGACGGATATCGAGCACCTCGACCTGACCGGCCTCGATCTGGAGTTCAGCCGCGACGACTGAGCCGCCGACCCCTCCGTCTCGGTCCCCGTTTCCACACCTTTTTCGCCGCGGCGACCGTACCCGTATACATGTCAGCGTTACGTGAAGCGCTCCGGGACCTCCCGGACGCGGTGTTTGCGGACCTGCTCGAATCAGACGACGGGTACGTCCTCGTCGTCGACCTCCCCGGCGCGACCTCCGAGACGACCGAAGTCCTCTCCGAGGACGGTCGGATCGTCATCGAGGGGCGCCGCGAGAAGGGGGTCCCCGAGGGGTTCCGCTACGTCCGCGAGGACCGTCCTCTGTTCCTCGACGCGGAGCTCCCGCTCCCGGGGGACGCCGACGGGACCGGCGCGGACGCCGAGATGGACCGCGGGGTGCTCGAGGTCACGATCCCGAAGCGGACCGGAGACACCTCCCGTACCATCCCGGTCGACGACGCCGACGGGGACGCCGACTCCGACGACGAGGCCGACGCCTGACGGGTGGTCACGCTGGTCAACCTTCGCGCCTACTGGCGGTTCTTCGTGGTCGTCCGGCGGTTCTCGCCGCTGATCGTCGCCTACTGGCGGGACCGGAAGCGGTTCCTCCTGTTCGGCGGGAGCCGCGACGTCGACGCGGAGACCCAGCGCGAGCGCGCCGCCGTCCTCCTCGACATCCTGCTCACCCTCGGTCCGACGTTCATCAAGCTCGGCCAGATCCTCTCGACCCGGCCCGACATCCTCCCGCCGGCGTACATCGAGGTGCTGGAAGGGCTCCAAGACGACGTGCCGCCGGCCCCGTGGGAGGAGTCGAGGGTCGTCCTCGAAGAGGAGTTCGGCCCCGTCGACGAGACGTTCGACGACTTCGACCGCGACCCGATAAGCGGCGCGAGCCTCGGACAGGTGTACACCGCCCGCTACGAGGGCAACGACGTCGCCGTGAAGGTCCGCCGGCCGGGGATCGAGTCGCTGGTCGAGGCCGACCTCCGGACGATCCGCTGGTCGATCCCGCTCGTCAAGCGGTTCACCGGTAGCGGGCGGGCGTTCTCGCTGGAGAACCTCGCCGACGAGTTCGCGAAGACGATCCGCGAGGAGATGGATTACAAGCGCGAACGCGAGATGCTCGAGGAGATCCGCGCCAACTTCGACGACAACGACCGGATCCGGATCCCCACCGCCTACGAGGAGGTCTCCGGGCCGCGAGTGCTCACGATGGAGTACGTCCCGGGGGTGAAGATCAACCGGCTCGACGAGCTCGACGCCGCGGGATTCGACCGCAACGCCATCGCCGAGACGCTCCAGGAGGTGTACCTCCAGATGATCATCGACGACGGCGTGTTCCACGCGGACCCCCATCCCGGGAACCTCGCCGTCGACGACGACGGCACCGTGATATTCTACGACTTCGGAATGGCCGGGCGCGTGGACCCGTTCATCCAGGAGAAGATCGTCGAGTTCTACGTCGCGGTCGCCCGGCAGGACATCGACGGCATCCTCGACACGCTCATCGCGATGGGCACCCTCTCGCCGGAGGCCGACCGCGAGGTGATGGGGAACGTGATGGAACTGGCCATCGCCGACGCCAGCGGCGAGGACATCGAGCAGTACCAGGTGAACCAGATCATCGAACAGGTGGAGTCGACCATTTACGAGTTCCCCCTCCGGCTCCCGCCGGACCTCGCGCTCGTGTTGCGCGTCGCGACCGTCGTCGAGGGGGTCTGCGTCACGCTCGACCCCGAGTTCGACTTCATCTCCACGGCGACGGAGTACCTCAGGGACGAGGGGTACTACGAGCAGACCGCCCGCGACCTCGCCGAGGGCGCCGGGCGACAGGTCCAGCGCACCACCGAGGCGCTGTTCACCGTCCCGCCGAAGGCCGACGACTTCCTCGAACGGGCGAACCGGGGCGACCTCCACGTCGACGTCACGATCGACGACGACTCGAACGTCCTCGACAAGCTCGCGATGCGGATCGCCTACTCGGTGCTGCTCGCGGTCGGCGTCCTCTCCGCGACGATCCTCTACTCGTTCGCCGACGCGTGGCGGCTCGCCGGCGTCGTCCTCCTGCTCGCCGTCCCGCTGGCGATCGCGCTCTACCGCTCGTTCCGGAAGAAGCGCGGCCTCCGGGCCACGCCGCAGTTCACCAGGCAGGGGATGAAGCAGCGCCGCGACGACTGAGCCGGGGACCGTCGCGCCCTCCCGTCGACGCGCCGAGCCCGTCCGCCGGTCAGCCGGAGACGACCTGAATCGGGACGAGCAGGAAGCAGAG
Organism: Halorubrum sp. Eb13; assembly: GCF_002252895.1. Lineage (NCBI taxonomy): Archaea > Methanobacteriati > Methanobacteriota > Halobacteria > Halobacteriales > Haloferacaceae > Halorubrum > Halorubrum sp. Eb13. Next base: position 10,081 of record NZ_NHPE01000077.1, read on the forward strand.
CGCCCCGAGCGCGAACGTCGCGAGACCGACGGCGAGCCGCGGCCAGCCGATCCGCTCGTCCTCGGCCGGGTTCGCCGGGCCGTTGAACGCGATGACGAGCGCGAACAGGCCCCAGAACCCCCACAGGCCGACCGACTCGTCGATCCCGAGGCCGCGCCAGAAGTAGAGGTACGCGGCGATCGAGAAGAGGGCGCCGGGGACGAGCGCCGCGATCGTCTCCTGCCGCGGGCCGACCATCGCGCGGACCATGTGGCCCCCGTCGAGCTGACCGACGGGCAGGAGGTTCAGGAGGGTGAAGAACATCCCGACCCAACCGCCGATCACCACCGGGTGCGCCGTGAGCGCCGGGTCCTCGTACCCCGTCGGCTGGCCGATGAGGTCGGCGATGATCTCCAGCAGCGGCGGGTTGTTGAAGCGGATCATCGTTCCGGAGGCGTTCGCGAGCTCCGCCGGGACGCGGATCGGGTCGAGCGAGAGACCGATGACGGTGACGACGACGGTGGCGACGAGTCCCGCGATCGGTCCGGCCGCGCCGATGTCGAACAGCACCTTCCGGGAGGGCATCCGCCCGCGCATCCGGATCACCGCTCCGAGCGTCCCGAAGGGGAAGAAGAAGGGGATGACGTACGGCAGCGAGACGCTGACTCCGTGGTATCGACCGGCGGCGTAATGCCCGAGCTCGTGCGTCATCAGCACGCCGAGCACGGCCGCGGTGAACGGCCACGCTTGCAGTATCGTCAGGGGGTTCGCGGCGATCTCCTCCCAGCCGACGTAGTACCAGCCGTACGCGCCGACGAACAGGGTGGAACACACCGTCGCCGCGAACAGGACGACGTTGAGCCACGGCACCCCGTCGCGCCCGCGGTCGAAGGGCGTCGCGACGACGACGTGACCGTCGCCGTCGGCCTCGAGGTCGACCTCGTAGCCGGCGTCTCGGAACGGCGGGACCAGCTTCCGCAGCAGGGTGCGTTCCGGGACGTACGACTCCCCGACGTACCGGACGCGCCCGTCATCTCGACGGATCTCGTCCACCCTGAAGAACGTCCGCAGCGGCTCCGGACGCGGGACGTCGGCCGCGGCCGACGCCTCCCCGTCCTCGTGTTCTGGCATCGTCGGTCGTAACTGGTCGGCGAGTATAAACCCCGCGTCGCCAGCGGCGCGCCTCGAACCGCGGCGCCGCCGACCGACGCTACGCGTCGTCGGAGCGGTTCGGAAACGGTCGACCCCCGGAGAGCGGGGGCCGCGTTGGGTGAGAAAGCGGGGACGCGCGTGAGCGCGTGGTTTGCCGCCGCCGGGCGGGCTCAACGGTCCTCGTCAGGCGGGCTCGATGCGCCAGGTCGTCGCGCCAGTGTACGACCACTTCTCGACGGTGAGCTCGGTGGCGGAGTCGCGGAGCTTCACCATCAGGGCGCCGATCTCCTTCGGCGAGAGGTCGACGTCGTCGGAGATGAACTTCCCCTTGAAGTACATCTCGCCGTCCTCGGCGCGGTCGAGCAGGTACCGCTTCAGCCGCTCTTCCTTGCTGAGGTCGTCGGTTGGGTTCGCGTTCGCGGAGGGATTTGCAGTCGCGCTCATGGTACACCCTCCGATTGCTCCCGGAGGATGTTATAAAGGTGCGACCGTTGGACGGTGTTCAGCGGCTTTTGCGGCGTTTTAGACGGGGGACATCGGCTAAAACGTGTCTGACAGACCGTTCACAAAAGCCTCTGAACGGCTTAGATATTTCATAACCCGTTTTGAAGCCGTAATACGCAGTTCACTTATCGATGGTTATGCCGCGGCGATAGATCGGTAATTCTCGGCTTAACCAGCGTATATTGCTGGTAAATATCCCGCACCGACCCCGCGCTCGCGGTCCGCGCGGCCGGTCGCCGGCCAGACGCGGGGCCGATATTCGGTCAGTTGTGCGGCCGAGGAACAGTCAGATGCCCGGTCGAGGACCGGCCACTCGCGCGGGCGAGAGCCGATCAGTCACGCCGGTGAACCCAGAACTCCTCGGCCTCGGTCGTCTCCTTCTTGAAGATCGGTACCTCGTCTTTCAGCCGGTCGATCCCGTCCTCGACGGTGCGGAACGCCTCCCGACGGTGCCCCGCTAGAACGACGACGAAGACGATGTCCTCGCCCGCCTCGATAACGCCGGTCCGATGGTGCATTCGGATGTCGAACACGCCGTCGCGCTCGGTCAGTTCGGCCGCGATCGCGTCCATGCGCTCCGCGGCGACCCCCTCGTACTTCTCGAAGGCCAAGTGGGTGGTGCGGTCGTCGCCGGGCGCGTCCCGCGCCCGGACGCGGCCGGTGAACGTCGCGATCGCTCCCGACCGGTCCGCGTCGGCGGACGCCTCGACCCGCCGCACGAGCGTCTCGCGCGTGATCCACGGCTCCGCGGCGTCGGCGTCGGCGACGAGGCGGTCGAGGTCGACGCCGCCGGCCGCGTCGGCGGCGGCGATGACCGTCCCGGGCACGTCTTCCGGTTCCGCGTCCGCTCCGAGCAGGACCGTCGGCACGCGCAGTCTGGAGTCGCCGACCGCGACGAGGTACTCGTGATCGGGCGCGAGCCCGTCGAGGAACGCGTCGAGCCCGTCGACTCGCCCGCGGCCGGTCCACTCGCCGTCGCTCGCGAGCGATACCTCGGTGTCGGCGCCGGTCCGGTCCCGCGGCGACTCGACCGCGACGCCGCCGTCGGTGGCCCCGTCGCTCGCGCCGTCCCCGCCGTCGGCGCCGTCCGCATGACTCACAACGGCGGTCCGGCCGTCGAGTCGGTCGGTGAGCGCCCCGGCCAGGTCCGCCGCGCCGGGCCCCACGATCGCTATCGGGTGCATACACGAAGGCGGGGTGCGAGCGGCTTAGGCGTTTCCCGCCGATGCGCCGAGCGCCCGCGTCCGTCGACGCGGCGACCGCCTCGGAAACCGGCGGCGTCCGGCCTTGATAATCCTTAAGAGCGAGACAGGGGTATGCGACGGTAATGAGAGTCGTCGTTTCTATCGGCGGGAGCGTGCTCGCGCCCGATCTCGACCCCGATCGGGTGGCCGCGTACGCCGAGACGATCGAGCGGATTGCCGCCGACGGCTGCGAGGTGGGCATCGTCGTCGGCGGCGGCGGAGTCGCGCGAGAGTACATCGAGACGGCGCGGGACCTCGGCGCCAACGAGGTCGAACTCGACCAGCTCGGCATCGGCACCACCCGGCTCAACGCCCGCCTGCTGATCGCCGCGCTCGACGGCCGCGCGAACCTCTCGCCGGCGACGGGGTACGACGAGGCCGCCGCAGCGCTCCGTCGCGGCGAGGTGTCGGTGATGGGCGGCGTCACCCCCGGGCAGACGACCGACGCGGTCGCCGCGGCGTTCGCCGAGTCCGTCGACGCCGACCTCCTCGTGTACGCGACGAGCGCGAACGGCGTGTACGACGCCGACCCCAACGCCGACCCGGACGCGACGCAGTTCGGATCGATGTCGCCGGCGGAGCTCGTCGACGTCGTGCTCCCGATGAGTCGGGACGCCGGCGCCTCCGCCCCCGTGGACCTGCTCGCGGCCAAGCTGATAGACCGGGCGGGGATCCGCTCGATCGTCCTCGACGGGACGGACCCGGGCGCGGTCGTCGACGCCGCGCTCCGGGGCGACCACACCGGTACCGACGTGGTCCCGACCGCCAGCGACGAGCCGACCTACTGGACGGGGGGCGGCGACGCATGAGCGCCGACGACTCCCCTCACATCCTCTCCGAGCAGGCGCGGGACGCCGCCGGTGCGACGGGGACGGGCGAGGAGGCCGACGGGGCTGAGGGGGACGGCGACTTCCGCGCCTTCTGGGCCGACGTCGTCGCCGACGAGATCGAGGCGCGCGATCCCGACGACCCGATCGTGATCAAGGGCGGCGTCTCCCCGTCCGGCGTCGCGCACCTCGGCAACTTCAACGAGATCATGCGGGGGTACTTCGTCGCCGCCGTGCTCCGCGAGCGCGGCCGCGAGGTCCGGCAGGTGTTCACCTCCGACGACAAGGACCCGCTCCGCAAGCTCCCGCGGAAGCTGGCGAACGCCAACGGCGAGATCGTCGGCCTCGGCGAGGTGGACGCAGGCGCGCTCGGCCGCAACCTCGGGAAGCCGTACACCGCGATCCCGGACCCGTTCGGCGAGCGAGAGTCGTACGCGGCCCACTTCGCCGCCCTCCTGAAGGCCGACGCCGACCGGCTGGGGGTCCCCGTCGAGATGGTCTCGAACACGGAGCTGTACGCTGACGGCGACTTCGACGACGTCACCCGGACGGTCCTCTCCGATCTTGACGGCGTCCGCGAGGTCCTCTCTCAGTACCAAGACAAGGTCGACGGCGAGTACGTCCCGTTCAATCCGATCTGCGCGGAGTGCGGGAAGGTGACCGAGACCGTCGTCGACGTCGACCTCGACGCGGAGACCGTGGACTACGTCTGCACCGACATGGAAGTCGGCGACGAGGTCATCGAGGGCTGCGGCCACGAGGGGACCGCGACGTTCCGGGAGGGGAAGCTCCCGTGGCGCCTCGAGTGGCCCGGTCAGTGGGAGGTGCTCGGCGTCGACTTCGAGCCGTTCGGTAAGGACCACGCGGAGGGGTCGTGGCCTTCGGGCGTCGACGTCGCCCGGAACGTCCTCGGGGTCGAGCCGCCCGTCCCGATGGTGTACGAGTGGTTCACGCTCAACGGGGAGCCGCTCTCCTCGTCGGCGGGTAACGTCGTCACCGTTCCGGAGCTGCTCGACCTGATCGAGCCCGAGGTGCTCCGCTACTTCTTCGCGCTCCACCCGAAGAAGGCCCGCGACCTCGACGTCGAACGGCTCGACCAGCTCGTCGACCGCTTCGACCGCTTCGAGCGGGCGTACTTCGGCGAGGTGGACGACGAGGACCTGACCGCCTTCGCCGAGCGCGCCTACCCCTTCGTCGTCGGCCGCGCCGACGATCCGCCGACGGAGCGACCCGTCAGGCTCCCGTACACGTTCGCGGCCGTCCTCGGGATGGTCGACGACCCCGACTTCCGCGAGCGGCTCGCCCGCGACGAGGGCCACATCCCGGAGGACGCGTCCGAGGAGACCGTCGAGGCCGCGCTCGCCCGCGTCGAGCAGGCCCGCAACTGGGCCGAGCGTACCGGAAACGAATACGACTACCGGCTCCAGACCGACCTGCCGGACGCCGCGTTCGACGACGACGTGGCCGCCGCGCTCGACGACCTCGCCGACTTCGTCGCCGCGGGCCACGACGGCGACGCGATCCAGGCGGAGATGTACGAGACGGCGCGCGCGCACGACGTCGAGGTCGGCGACTTCTTCGCGGCCGGCTACCGGCTCTTCTTCGACGACACGCAGGGGCCCCGGCTCGGCGAGTTCCTCGGCGAACTGGAGCGCGACTACGTCGTGGCCCGGCTCCGTCGGGAGGCGTAGATGCCCGAGGACCGCTCGCTCGACGAGTTCGCGGGCGACGCGGACGGAGAGCCGTCCGACGGCGGTACCGAGCGGGAGGCCGACGCCGACGCCGCGGAGTCGATCGACGCCGACCCGGCGACGTCGACCGCGACGTGGACGACCGACGGCGGCGCCTGCGACCGATGCGGGGAGTCGGTCGCGCGGCGCTGGCTCGACGACGGCGCCCTCGTCTGTACCGCCTGTAAGGAGTGGTGACCGCGATCAGATTTAAGACGGGCCGCTCTGTCGTTACTTACGACTGAGTTCGTCTGAGGTTTATGAACACCGATATGGAATTTTTCCCCGGCCGGATCTACGACCGATCGCCGCGCGCGCTCGCCGTCGGGTTTCTCTGTGCGGGAGCGCTGCTCGTCCTCGTGGTCGACGTGGCGGTCGCCGTCGCCGCCGGAGACGCGGCCGCGTGGACGCCCGGCCGTCTCGTGAGCGGATGGGCGGTCGTCGGCGTCTCCTCGCTGTTCCTCTACGGCGCGTTGACCTACCACCGCCGCCGCGCCGAGGCGGCCCGGCGGGAGCTGGAGACCTCGAACCAACAGCTCCAGGTCTTGAGTCGAGTGTTCCGCCACAACATCCGCAACGACCTCAACGTCATCCGCGGCTACGCGGACCTGCTCGCGGACCGCGTCGAGGACGAGCGGAGCCGGGACTGTCTGGAGACGATTCGGACGACGACCGACGACGTCGTCGAGATAAGCGAGAAGCTGCGCGTCATCGAGGAGGCGTCGCCCGACCCGCCCGAGGGGCGGATCGATCTGGTCGAAACCGTCCGGGACGCGGCGGCGGCGGTCGACGGGCCCGACGTGACGATCACGATCGAATCGCCCGCCGAGGCGCGGATCCGTGCGGATCGATCGGTCGAGTATCCCGTCCGCGAGGTGTTCGAGAACGCGGTCACGCACAACGACGGCTCGACGCGTCGGGTCGACGCGCGGGTCGAGAAGGACGGAACGACCACCGCTCTCGAGGTCAAGGACAACGGCCCGGGGATCCCCGACGACGAGCAGGCGGTGTTGCGCGCGGAACAGGAGACGCCGCTCTCGCACGCGAGCAGCATCGGCCTCTGGCTCGTCAAGTGGATGTGCGAGACGCAGGGCGGGACCGTCGGGTTCGAGACGACCGACGACGGGACGACGGTTCGACTCCGCTTCGAGTCCGCGGCGGTCGCGGACCGAACGGGGACGGAGCGATCGACGGGACCGGGAAAAACCGGGGGACCGGACGGGGGCGGCGAGTCCCGGCGAGACGATCCGGTCAGTCGAGTTCGGTGATCGTCACAGCGTACACGGCCCCGCAGTTCCCGCACTCGACGTGGACGCCGCGGCTCGTCTCTCCGCGGGTGAACTCGGAGATCTCCTCCGAGCACGAGCACTCGAACTGAACTCTCATTGTTCCGTTTACGTTGTTCCAGTATTTAAAACACAGCGTCCCGAAATCGATCGTGAGAACTGGTTGCGGGACTCGGTCGTCGCCGCGGGGACCGCGACGGCGGCGCGCTCAGTCGTCGTCGACGATCACTTCGACGGGGCCGTCGTCGGCCTCTCCGTCGAGGCCGCCGTCGCCGTCGCCGCCGGCCGCGGCGGACTGGGTCTGTTGGTAGTAGAGCCCGCCGGCGACCGCGAGGACGACCCACGACCGCCAGTTAGCGAGGTTCAGCGTGTAGCCGATGCCGAACGGCTTCTCCACCAGCATCCCCTTGCCAGGTTGCCAGTACGACGACAGCAGCCGGCCGAGGCTCGGCCGCTCGAAGTTGTACGGGATTCCGAGTATCTCTCCCGAGGACGGTTTGTCTGCCATACCGGCACATCGCTCGCCGGGGATATAAATCGTGGCGGGACCGGCTCCTCGGTCACGGGCTCGCCGCCGCAGGGGGCCGGCGGACCCGGCTACCGGTACCGCCCGCGCCCCTCCACCGTCCGCAGTCGGTCGAGGACGTCCCCGTCGCCGGCTTCAGCGTAGCCGGCCTCGAACGCCTCGATCAGGGGGTTCGGCTCCGTCGCCGTCGCGCGGACGGACCCCTCGAACACGTGGAGGTCCATCGCGTGGTCCTCGACGTGGCCGGTGTGGTACGCGAGCCCGAAGTCGATGAGGGTCGCCCGCGCGTCGCGCTCCCCTCGGCGTTCGATCCGGACGTTCCGCGTCGTGGGGTCCCCGTGCACGATTCCCGCCCCGTGGAGCCGCGCGAGGTGACGGCCGACGGCGGTCGTCCACCGCTCGTCGAGGTCGGCGGCGAGGTCGCGGTCGCCGACGTGCTGGAGGGTCAGCGTCGCCGCCGGTACGTCGACATCGTACACCAGCGGGGTCGGCACGCCGGCCCGCCGCGCCTCGCTCGTCAGGCGCGCCTCGGCGACGGTCCGCTCCCGCCTGATCGCGCGGTCCAACTGGGGGTGTCGGTACCGCTTCGGTACCCGACGTTTGATCACGCGGCGCGTCTCGCCCGTCGCGGCGTCCTCGCCCGCTCCGGCCGCCGCGATCTCCACGGTCGCCTCCGCGCCCCGCCGCCCGGCGCCGCCGTCGCTCTCCCACCCCCCGTCCTCTCGCTCCCGGTCTCCCCGCCCGCGGGCGACCGACGCGTCGTCGTCGCGCCACGTCACCGGCACCTGGTCCGGCCGGAAGTTCGGGTCGATCGCGGAGTCGGCGATCGGGACCGTGTCGCCCGCCGCGGCCATCTCCGCGCCCAGCACGGCGATCATCCCCGCGTTGTCGCGGAGGAACCGCGGCTCCGGCGCGTGGAAGTCGGCGCCGCGGGACGCGCACATCGTCGACAGCATCCCGCGGAGCCGGTCGTTCTGCGCGACGCCGCCCCCGAGGACGAGCTCGTCGGCGCCGGTCAGCGAGAGCGCCCGCTCCGACACCTCCGTCAGCATCGCGAACACGTGCTCCTGCAGCGAGAAGCAGATCTCCCCGACCGGGACCCCGTCGTCGTACGCGTCGTTGGCGGCGGAGCTGATCCCCGAGAAGGAGAAGTCCATCCCCTTGACGACGTACGGGAGGTCCACCAGCTGGGCGTCCGGTTCGCGCTCGGCGGCCGCCTCCGCGGCCGCGGCCTCCACCTTCGGCCCGCCGGGGTGGTCCCAGCCGACGTGGCGCGTGAACTTGTCGATCGCGTTGCCGACGCCGGCGTCCATCGTCTCGCCGAGCACGCGATAGCGACCGTCGTGGTAGCCGAGCAGGTGCGCGTTCGCGCCGGAGGCGTTCAGACACACCGGGTTCTCGAAGCCGGACTGGTGGCGGCCGATCTCCAGGTGCGCCACCATGTGGTTGACGCCGACGAGGGGGACGTTGAGCACCCCGGCGAGCGCACGCGCGGCCGTGGCGACGGTCCGGAGACAGGGGCCGAGCCCCGGTCCCTTCGAGAAGGCGACCGCGTCGATCGCATCCGGGCCGTGCTCGGTCTCGGCCGCCGTCAGGACCGCGTCGACGACCTCTGGGATCGCCTCGGACATGTGTTCGGCGGCCTCGCGCGGATGAATCCCGCCGCTATCCGGTTCGTACGGGTTCGATTCGATGAGAACGGAGTCGGTCTCGGCGTCGTACAGCGCGGCGCTCGCACACCACGCGGTCCCCTCAATACCGAGAACGCGCATCCGGCGCGCCGTCAGGCCTCTTCGGCGTCCGCGTCGGCCTCGTCGCCGATCTTGTTGCGCTCGAGCATGTGCTCCTGTTCGACGTCGAGCGCGTCCTCGGCGGTGTCGTACACCTTCGCGTAGCCGACCGTCTTGCGCATGCCGAACTTCGTGTTCAGCTCGTGGACGACGACCTCCTCGGAGGCCTTGTCAAGCTTGGCCGCGAGCGAGTCGCGGACCGAGAGCCGGGAGGGCGTCGCCTCCTCGTGAGTCGTCTCGAATCGAATGTCCGTGCGGTGCAACATCGGGTTCTCCTCTTCGGAGATGATATCGACGTCCATGGTTCAGTTAAGCATATATCCCCTCGAAAGCTGTAAAAGGATTTCGAAGCGGGGGTGAGGGCGGAGTCGCTCCCCTCACGCCCGCGATCTGGGATCGTCACTCTCGATCACCGCGCCGACGACGCGCCCCGGGCCGACGGTCGGGGAGGCGGCCCGAGCGACCGCCGGAGACACGGTTTAGTCCGATTAGCACCAACCGTCGGTCGGATGTCCGACGACACGGAACCGTTCGTCGAGCCGACAGAGCGCACCCGATACGACCTCCTCCGGTCGAAACACGTCATCGTGCCGCTGTCCGTCCGGACCAAGCTCCGGGTGTGCGGTCTCCTCGCGCTGTTGGCGGCGCTCGTCGGGCCGGTCACGGCGGCGCTCCCGGTGGCGGTCAGGGAGACGTACTTCGCGGGGAACCCGACGATGACCCGCCTCGGGGCCGTCGCGGCCGTGCTCGTCGGCGTCGTCGGTCTGGCGGCCGCGAGCGTCGGACTCACCGTCGTCGCCCTGTACGTCGACCGCCATCCCGACCCGAGCGAGGACCGGACGTGGACGCTCATCGCGGTCGAGGACGCGGCATCCGGGTTCGGCTTCGTCACCGGAACGCTGGGCGTCGTCTCCGGCGGCGCGATCCTCGCGAGCGGCCTGTGGGGCACCGCCGCGGTCCGGCGGCTGACGGATCTCGGGATCGAGCCGTACCTCGTCTACGAGCCGTTCCCCGCCACGCCGCGGCTCACCGCGGCCGCCGGGCTCGTCGTCGGTCTCGGAGCGCTGGCGTCGAGTGCCTACGTCGACCCGCCGTGAGCGCGGTCGCGATCAGAACCGAACGGGGCCGTCGTCGGCCGGTTACCGGTCGCGGTCGGGCGCGATCCCCAGCGCCTCGTAGGCCGCCTCGACGTCGCCGTCGAGCCCCTCGAACAGCGCTCGCGCCTCCGCGCGGGACTCGGGCGTGACCGCGACCCGGACCATTCCCTCGCCGGGCTGACCGTAGACGACGCTCGCGCCGTCGGGCGCCGCGAGGATCGCCGGGAGCGCGGCCAGGTCCTCTTCGCCCGTCACCTCGACGATGACCGGCTCGCCCGCATCGAGCGCGTCGCGTAGCGCCGAGAGCAGCGCCGCCGACAGCGACGCGGCGGGGTTCTCGACGCGAACGCGGCGGTCCTCGGCGGCCGCGAGCGCCGACTCGATCTCCGCGCGGACCGCCTCCCGTTCGGTCTTCCCGTCGATCAGCGCGACGTCGGGGACGCGGCCCGCCTCGCGGAGGTGGTACGTGACCACGTCGCCGACGGCGACGATGGGGGCGTCGGGGGCGCCCGAGCCCGCGGCGCCCCCGTCTCCGTATTCGGCCGCCGTCTCCGCCGCCCCCGCGAGCAGCTCCTCGGCGTCAGTCGTCACCGGGCCGAGCGGCTCTTTGAACGCGTCGCGCATGGAGTCTGGAAGGGTGAGCATGAGTCGGGTGCGTGTGACTCTCGGTCTTTGCCGCTCCGGCGTCGCTACCGTACCTTCAGCGCGTACGAGCCGGCCTTCGTGACGTTCATCTCCTCGGCGATCTGACTCTCCTCGGGTTTCGTGATGATGACGTAGCCCGCCCAGTCCTCCGTCAGCGACGACGACCCGCAGTGCTCGCAGGTCTGCGAGTCGGGGTCGTTGACGTGGTGGCACTCACGGCAGGCGAGGCGGTCTTCGGCCATCAGTCGGCCTCCTCACCGGTCTGCTCGCGGTGAAGCCGCTTCCCCTCCAGCCACTCGTGTTTCCCGAGCCCCGGCTGCTTCGCGGTGAGCCCGATCTTCGAGTCGCGAGGGTTGCGCTCGTCGATGCTCTTTGTCACGACGCGGACCCGGACGGCGTCGTCCACGCCGAGGGTCTTGTCGGAGTCCGAGGAGGCGAGCTGCTGGTTCGCCCCGTCGAACGTGAGGTACTCGTCGGTGATCTGCGAGACGTGGAGCAGGCCGTCCACCGGCCCGATCCCGACGAAGGCGCCGAACTCGACGGTCTCGACGACCGTCCCGTCGGCGACCTCCTGCATGTCGGGGTCGTACGTCAGCGCGTCGAACTCGGCCTCGTAGTAGACGCCGGGGCGGTTGTGTAACACCGCCCCCTCGCCGATGTCGTGGACGTCGATGACGCTCACGACGCTGCCGACGTCCTCGTCCATTCGTCCTTCCAGTTTGTCTTGGAGCAGGGCTTTCACCCGCTCGTCGGTGACGTCCGCCAGGTGTTTCGGCGGCACCTCGACCGTATCCTTGAGTCGAACTCGTTTGTACATGTTCTTGGTTGTCCGCGTCCGCTAGGGTTCCGTTATCGCCAGTGCGTTCCGACCCCTTAAACCGATTACTGGTGCGCCCGCCTCCAGCACCCGGTTCGCCAGCGGTCGATCGTTAGTGACGACGCCGTCGACCCGGCCCTCGGTGACCAGTTCGACCAGCGCGTCGTCGGCGTACGATTCGTCCGTCGCCACCGTCTCGGCCCGCGCCGCGAGGTCCGCGCCCACGCTCGCCGCGGTCGCTTCCTCGCCGTTTCCACCCTGCAGCCTGTCGAGCTCCGACACGACCGCCGCCGGGACGACCGCCTCGTACGCGCCGAGGAGCCGGTCGAGCTCCTCGAACAGCCGCAGGTTCGCCTCGACCGGCGCCATCAGCGCGCTCGCGTCGAGCGCGACGACCGGGGCGTCGTCGGGGCCGTCGTCCGCGAGGACCGCGGTCGGAGTGTCGCCCGTGCGAGCCGAGTCCGAACCGTCCGCCCGGGCGTCGTCCGTCACGCTACGAGAGCGTCCCGACGCCGATGAGCCGCCAGCGCGCGCCGACGCGCCGGTTGATCGCGATCTGCGCGCCCTCCTCGGCGCAGACGGGCCGCTTGAGGCTCACCTCGCACTCGCCGTCGCGCGCGCTCGTCACCGCTCCGACCGTCGTCGCGGTGCCGACCGTGAGCATCAGGGGCTCACCGGTGCTGATCTCCTCGATGTCGCTCTCGCCGCTCTCGTCGTCCTCCTTGCCGACGACGCGGTCGAGGAGGTCGACCTGCATCTCGAACTCGTTGCGCGTCGGCGGGAGCGTCCCGGGCTCGCCGGCGACCTGCCCCGCGAGCGCGTCGCCCTTCGTCAGGCTCGGGTCGAGCCCGGTGCCGACGCCGAGCAGCCCGCCCGGCCGGGCCGACTCCACGTCGTTGCTGCCGGCCTGCAGCGAGCGCACGGTCGTCTCGAGCGGCCGCCACTCCGTCTGGCCCTTCTCTTCGACCTCGCGACCCGGACGGATCTCCAGCCCGTCGCCGACCGACAGCTCGCCGCTGACGAGCGAGCCGCCGACGACGCCGCCCTTGAGGTCCGCCGCGGTCGCGCCCGGCCGGTTGATGTCGAACGATCGCGCCGCGTACATCCGGGCGTTCTCGCCGGGGTCGCGGTCGGGGGTCGGGATCTCCGTCTCGATCGCGTCGATGAGCAGGTCCAGGTTGACCTCCTGTTGGGCCGAGACGGGGACGATCGGCGCGTCCTCCGCGACCGTGCCCTCGACGAACTCTTGGATCTGCCGGTAGTTGTCGACCGCGCGGTCGCGGTCGACCAAGTCGACCTTGTTCTGTGCGATGACGACGTTCTCGATCCCGATGAGGTCGAGCGCCATCAGGTGCTCCTCCGTCTGCGCCTGCGGGACGTCTTCGGTCGCGCTGACGACCAGCACGGCGCCGTCCATGATCGAGGCGCCCGAGAGCATCGTCGCCATCAGCGTCTCGTGACCCGGGGCGTCGACGAACGAGACCGTCCGGATCGGCTCGCTCTCGGAGCCGTCCTCGCACTCCTCGTCGACGGTGTAACACTCGGGCGCGTCGACGCCGGGACAGCGCCGGAACGCCGCGTCCGCGTACCCCAGCCGGATCGAGATACCGCGTTTCATTTCCTCGCTGTGCTGGTCGGTCCACGAGCCGGACAACGCCTGCACGAGCGTCGTCTTCCCGTGGTCGACGTGACCGACGAGACCGATGTTCACCTCCGGTTGTGTGTTGGCTTCAGTCACTGTTGGACCTCCTAACGGAGTAGTCTTACCGGAAATTCGCCCCGTGCGAGTGATAAAGTTGCTGTTATAGTGGCGATAGGGGCGTCGCCCGGCACGCCCGAGAGCGACGACGCGAGACGGACGCCCGAGAGCGACGGCGACGATCACTTATAAACCAGCGTGCGGTGCGGTGGCGCGTGCCTGCGAGGCCGCCTCGCGGCCGAGCAGCCCGCGCGAGGGAGCCCGCGGTCGCCATCGGCGACCGCGGCGAGGCTGGGGAGGTGTGAGGCTGCGGTGCCGTGCGGTCGGGTGGGACTCAAAGGGGCGGCCGCGAGGGCGAAGCACGACGACGCAAGCACTGCAAGGAGCGAGTGAAACGAGCGACTGAAGCGCGCAGCGAGTCGCGCGAGTCCTCGCGGCCGGGGCTTTGGAGGTGTTCACCGCTGCTCCGCAGTCACTCGGTTATAAACAAACGTCGTCATCTCCGTATTCGTCCGACGCCAATTTACGCTTCACGCGCGAACCCGGGCACATAATGGGATACGCGTGCCCCGTCTGCGAGACTCCCCAGCGCGACGGCGAACACCTCGCGCATCACCTCGCCTTCACGGCGATGCTCCACGGCGACGACCACGAGGCGTGGCTCGACGACCGCGTCCCCGACTGGAGCGAGCAGGACCCGGCCGGGCTCGCCGCCGAAGTAACTCCTCACGCCGAGGACGCCGAGTACCACGAGGTGTTCGAGGACACCGTCGACCGCGGGCGACCCGACGTCGATCTCGGGGACCACGACCACGCGGGAGGGGGCGGGGCCGGACACGGCCACAGTCACCAGGCCGGCCGCGACGCCCCTCGCGCCGGGGGCGCCGTCAACGAGTCGGGCGCGACGGACCCGGAGACCGAAGCCGCGCTGCGCGAGGCCCGCGAGCTGACGCGGAAGATGTTCGAGGACGGCGAGGGCGACGAGGAGGCCGACGCCGATCGCGACGACGCCAGCGGCGACGTCGATGATCCCGACGCCGACGACCCTGCCACCGACGACCCTGCCACCGACGACCCTGCCAACGACGACCCCGATCCGTCCGCGTAACGGAACGCCCTTTTCAGTCGGCGACCAACGCGGCGTATGCACACCAGAGGGACGTTCGCTCCCGAGACCCGCGCCGACGCGCTCGAACGCTACGAGGAGGTCGGCCCGGTCGCGCAGGTCGTCGTCCGCGAGGCGACGAAGGCGATGGAGTTCGGCGCCGACGAGTACGACGAGCGCGTCACGCCGGAGGTCGTCCGGACCGCCCGCGACGCCACCTTCGCCGAGCTGCTCGCGGTCCACGTCGGCGACGAGGCCGAGTTCGACGCGTGGCTCGCCGACAGCGAGTTCGATGCGGACGACGTGGTCCGGATCGGCTCCGACCACGTCGACAACCTCGTCTGGCACCCGATCCCCTTCGCCGACACCGTGGTCGCGGCGACGTTTCAGGAGGAGCCCGACGCGGCCGCCAGCACCCTCCGCCGGAACGCGTTCGGGCGCGTCTACCGCGAGGAGTTCTACGAGTCCGGGCGGTAACTCCCTCGGCGCTATTCTTCCCGGCGCCGCGGCTCAGTGTCGGAGCGGCGCAGTATAAAAAACGAACCGAGGCGGTGAGCGGCGCTTACGCGAGCTTCTCGATGTTCTCGGAAATCGAAGATTTCCGAGCGCTCGAAAAACTGTCTATGACCGTTTTTCGATGTTCTCGACGACGGCGTCGGCGAACTCGCTCGTCGCGAGCTTCTCGCCGCCCTCGATCTGCCGGTGGAGGTCGTAGGTGACCTTGCCGGACGAGATGGTCTCCTCGACGGCCTCACGCACGAGGTCGGCGGCGTCCGACCAGCCGAGGTAGTCGAGCATCTCGCGGCCGGAGAGGATCATCGCGGTGGGGTTCACCTTGTCCTCGCCGGCGTACTTGGGCGCGGAGCCGTGCACGGGCTCGGCGAGACAGCGACCGTGACCGCGGTTGATACCGGGCGCGATGCCGAGGCCGCCGATCTGCGCGCCGGCGGCGTCGGACATGTAGTCGCCGTTGAGGTTCATCGTCGCGATGACGGAGTACTCGTCCGTGCGGGTCAGCAGCTGCTGGAGCATGTTGTCCGCGATGCGGTCCTTGACGACGAGCGTGCCCTCGGGCCGCTCGCCGTCGTGCTCCTCCCAGAGCTGGTCCTCGGTGATGACGTCGTCGCCGTACTCCTCCTCGGCGACCTCGTAGCCCCAGTCGCGGAACGCGCCCTCGGTGAACTTCATGATGTTCCCCTTGTGGACGAGCGTGACCGAGTCGCGGTCGTTGGCGAGCGCGTAGTCGACCGCCTCGCGGATGAGGCGCTTCGAGCCGAACTCGGAGATGGGCTTGACGCCGATGCCGACGGGGCCGTCGTGGATGACGTCGGCCACGTCCATGTCCTGTTCGAGGAAGTCGCGTACCTCCTCGGACTCGTCGGTGCCGGCCTCCCACTCGATGCCGGCGTAGACGTCCTCGGTGTTCTCCCGGAAGGTGACCATGTCCATCTCCTCCGGGTTCTTGACCGGCGAGGGAACGCCGTCGATGTAGTAGGTCGGGCGGACGTTGGCGAACAGGTCGAGCGTCTTGCGGAGCGCGACGTTCAGCGAGCGGAAGCCGGCGCCGACGGGGGTCGTCAGCGGACCCTTGATCGCGACGCGGTGGGTGCGGATGGCCGAGACGGTGTCCTCGGGGAGGTTCTCGTCGTACATCTCTCGGGCGCTGGCGCCGGCGTAGACGCGCATCCACGCGATGGACCGCCCGGTCGCCTCCGCGGCCGCGTCGAGGACCTGCTGCGCCGCCGGCCCGACGTCGGTGCCGATCCCGTCGCCGTGGATGATCGGGATGATGGGATTCGACGGGACGTTCAGCTCGCCGGTCTCCTCGTCGGCGAGCGTGATCGCCTCGCCGTCGTCGGGGACGTCGACCTTATCGTAGCTCATGAACGTTCGTGCGTTGTCGGACCCGCGTAAAGTGCCTGCCGTTTTGTAGCGCGCGCCGAACCGCCCGACAGCGCCGGATTCAGGCTGTTATCCGGCTCACCGCTCCACGACCTCGACGTCGAACATCGACCGCCACCGGTAGCGTCGACCGCCCCAGACGAACGTCCGACGCGCGAGCGCGTACGCGAGCAGTGCCGGCGAAATCAGGACACCCGGACCGGCGAGCAGGAACGTCGCCCGTCGGATCCCGAACCTCGCGTACGCCGCGCCCGACAGGGCCGTGACGAACGCCACGCCCGCTATCGGCGCCAGCAGGCACAACGCCGCGAGGCCGACCGAGAGGAGGAGGTTGACCGCGGCCGCCGCCGGCTCGTGGTGTCGCGTGATCTGGAAGAAGCGGACGAACCGCTCCAGCGACTCGCGCGTCGACCCGCCCGCCGCGACGGTTCGGGCGCGGTCGGCGGCGCTCACGTCGAGGTGCTCCGCGAGGGTCCCGTCGTCGCTGACGGTCCGGCGGAGGTCGCCGAGGAGGGCGCCCTCGTCGAGGTCGTCCCGTTCGAACACGACCGCGCCGCCCCACGCGATTCCGCCGCGGGAGAGCGGCAGCGTCCCGCCGATGACGTACGCCGGTTCGAACAGCCGACCGAGCGGGTCCGCTCCGACGAACACGGGGACCTCCGTCGTCGGTCCCTGTCGATCGTAGTCGGCGTTGAGCTCCGCGAGCCACCCCTGCGGGTGACGGAAGTCGTCGTCGGTCCAGACGATACGGTCGTGTCCGGCGGCCTCCATGCCGGCGACGATCGCGTTCGACTTCCCCGAACACCCCTCCGGCTCTCCCGCGACGACGACGCGGACGCCGTCCGGCAGGCTGTCGGCCTCCCCAGCGTCGCCCTCCCGTCCGACGCTCTCTCCAGCGTCGCCCTCTCCAGCGCCGCCATCCCGTCCGACGCCCCCGCCCCGGCGCTCGGCCACCGGGTCGTCGTCGGCGTCGCAGATCACCAACAGCTCGTCGCCCTCGCCGAGCTGGGCGGCCACCTCCGAACACGCCTCCGTCCAGTGAACCGTCGGCAGGAGCACCGACGTCGGCGGGTGAGATCGCTCGCTCTCCGTCACGTCGATCGGTTCGGGCGGGGGACAGATAAGTGGTCAGCCGCTCGTCGGTCGCCCCGGTCGCCGCCCCGGTTCCGAACGTTACCTCGGCCGACACTCCCGCGTTCCGAGCTCCCTGACCCGCGTTTCGCCGCCGTCCGTCACGTCGATCTCGACCGCCGCGGCGGTCACCGACGCGACGTCCTCCCCCGCGAGTCCCGCCGACCGGTCGCAGAGATACGTGAGGAGCGGGTCGACGCGGGCGGGCGCGTCGTCGTCCGCCAGCAGGGTGAGGTACTTCCGCCAGCGCGCGGTGGGGTACGCCCGCGCGTCCGACGGGGGCCGGTCGACCGCGACGGGGTCGCCGTACAGCGCGTCGATCCGGTCGCCGTCGGCGGTCGCCGCCGTCGCGAGGAAGCGCGCGTCGATCGAACTCGGGTTCGGCGCGAACATGTCCCAGCCGTGCTCCGCCGGGCCCGCCGTCGCCGCCACGGGTTCGGGCGCGTCGACGAGCCCGGCCGCCATGCCGTTCCACGCGAGCAGCGACACGAGGAGGACGGCGGCGACGGCGGCGGCGACGCGACCGCGGACCGCCCGGTCCGGAAGGACGCGCGCCGCTCGGTTTCTCGGCCCCTCGTTTCGCGGGTCGCCGACGAGGGCCGACTCCGCGGCCCGGCGGAGCCGCGCGCCGGACGGTCCGACGGCCCCCTCGACGCGGTCCCAGACGAACGGCGGGAAAAACGGGAGCAGGGCGGCCGCCGATACCAGCGGGAAGACGCCGAGCTGGAGCGTGAACGCCATCGAGAGGTGCGCGGCGAACAGGCATCCGGCGAGCGCGGCCCGGACCCGTCCGGCCGACGCGACGAGCAGCGGCGACGCGACGAGCAGCGCAAGCCAGCCGTAGGTGGCGGCCGCGAGCAGCGGCGCCGCCTCGGGCAGCAGCCCTCCGAGCGGCCCGTGGAGGTACGTGAGCCGGAACACTTGTCCGACCGCCTCGCCTCCGGCCCACGCCGTCCCCCTGAGCTTCTCGACCGCGTTGGCGCCGTAGACCACCACGACGACGGCCAACAGGAGCGCCGACGCCGGGCCGGCGAAACGGTCCTCGCGGGCCGCTCGGACGGAGTCCCCGAGCGACGCGCCGCCGCGCACGGCGTCGACCGACCAGCGCGCGCCGAGGGGGCAGAACAGCCCGGCCGCGAGCAGTTGGACGAGCAGCTTGTCGCCCGCGTTGAGCACGAACGGGTTCCGCGCCTGTAGCGACGCGAGCAGGACCAGCGAGACCGCCGTCGCCACGCGGGTACGGTGGCCGGCCGCGAGCGCGACGGCGGCGACGGCGGCGACGAGGAACAGCAGCGCGACGGACCACGCCTCGCCGGAGAGCGCGTGCAGCGAGAGGCGAGCGGCGAGGGGGTACGCCTCCGCGAGCGCCGAGCGCGGGAGCGCGCCAGCGTCGGTATAAAAGGCCGTCAGGTTCCGAGCGCGCAGTCCGAGATCGACGAGGAGGGCGATCCCCAGCGCGACCCGAAACGCCGCGAGGGCGCGCCGGTCGACTCCGACGCGGGCCCGGACTGCGCTCCGGAGGCGGCGACGGACCGAGCCCCGAACGGCAGACTCTCCGTCGGGGTCGGCTTCGAGACCCGCGGCGGGGTCGTCGTCGGCGCGCTCTCGGTGCTCGTCCACAATGGTGGCGACTCCCCGAGGCGCGGAGATAGGTCTTGCGGCGGGGACTCGGATCGACTTCCGCCGCTTTCCCGACCCTTATCGGGGCGCCGGGGGACCTCCGAATATGCCACAGCGCCCCTCGATGCGCGTCGTCGTCCACGGCGGCGCCGGCGGCGTCCCGGACGAACCGGCGCGGAGACAGGAGACGCTCGACGAGGCGGCCGACCGCGGCGCCGACGCCGAGACCCCTCTCGACGCGGTCGTAGCGGCGCTCGCGCCCCTCGAATCGAGCCCGCGGTTCAACGCCGGCGTCGGCGGTGCGGTCCAGTCCGACGGCGTCGTCCGCACCGACGCCGGCGTGATGACCTCGGACCGGGCGGTCGGCGCCGCCTGCTCGATGCCGGGCGTCGAGCACGCGGCGAGCGTCGCACGTGTCGTCCGCTCCGAGACGCCGCACGTCTTCGTCTCCGGCGCCCACGCCGTCGACCTCGCCGACGAGTTCGGCGTCGAGACGGGCGTCGACCTGCTCACCGACGAGACGCGCGAGCGCTACGAGGCGGAGGACCCGCCGCGAGGCGGCCCCCGCGAGCACCTCGACTGGCTCGCGTCGCGGTTCGGGTCCGGGGACGATCACGCGGGGCAGGGCTCCGGGAGCGACGCGGACGGCGACGGGAAGCGCGACGCGCCCGACCACGACACGGTCGGTGCGGTCGCGTCCGACGGCGAGACGTTCGCGGCGGCGACGTCCACGGGCGGCCGGTCGTTCGCGCTCGCGGGGCGGGTCGGCGACGTGCCGCAGGTCGGCTCCGGCTTCTTTTGTACCGAGGCCGGCGGCGCGAGCGCGACGGGGGCCGGCGAGGACATCGCGCGCGTCACGCTCTCGCGGCGAGCCGTCGACTTCCTCGACGAGGGGCTGGGCGCGCAGGCGGCGGCCGACCGGGCGATCGAGGAGTTCGATGAGATCACCGGATCCGGGGCGGGTGTCATCGTCCTCGACGATGACGGCGTCGGGAGCGCGTTCAACACGGACGGGATGCAGACGAGCGTCGCTCGCGAGTAGTCGTCGATTGGGATCGCGCCGAATACAGACGTATGGGTCAACGCGACGGCTCAGGGAGGACAGCGCGACGGCTCAGGGATGAACGTCACGTGGATTCCCCGAGTACGGGTCGATGCTGGCTGACGGCGCTCCCTATCGAGGTGAGTATGACGATGACCCCGATTACGACGAGTACGACTCCGAGAACCGGTTCGGACAGCCGGTAGAGCAGCCACCCCATAGCGACGTTTGCACCCGCCAGAGAGAACGGGTAGACGGTCCGTAGCAGGTGCATCGTTCTCGGATAGGTGTACGCAGATACATATTAAATAGGCTACTAAAACACAAACAACCGGTTAAGTTTGACCACCGATCGCGTGGCGATCGCCGACGCGCGTCTGGTGAGTCGCATCGAGCCTCCGTCGTCCCCGTCGCCGGCTTATCGATGCTCTAAACGACGGGGACGGCGCGCTCAACGAGGCCTCTGCGGCCCACCACCGCTCGAGGGCCTCATCGGGGTTCCCGACGCCGATCCGCGTCGCCGCCCGCGGAGGCGAGGATACAAATCCGCCCGCCGCCTTGCCCGCGTATGGTCACGTTCCTCGCCGGCGGCACGGGGACGCCGAAGCTCCTCGACGGGGCGACCCGCGTGTGGGACCCCGCGGCGATCGCGGTCGTCGCCAACACGGGCGACGACGTCGAGCTCGGCGGCCACCTCGTGTGCCCCGACGTCGACACCGTGCTGTTCGCCGGCGGCGGCGTCCTCGACCGTGAGACGTGGTGGGGGATCGCGGACGACACCACCGAGACGCACGCCGAGCTGCGCCGGCTCGCAGGGGAGGTCGGACTCGGAACGGCCCCGCGCTACCTCGACGTCGAGGCGCAGACGGCGGGCCGCGAGATCGCCCGCTGGCGGCGCTTCTCCGGCGTCGGCGAGTTCATGGAGATCGGCGACCGCGACCGAGCGGTCCACGTCACGCGCACGAGCCTGCTCGACGAGGGCCGCACGCTCACCGAGGCGATCCGGACGCTCGCCGACGCCTTCGGCCTCGACGTCGGACTCCTCCCGATGTCCGACGACCCGGTCGCGACGCTGGTCCACACCGAGGCCGGCGAGACGATCCACTTCCAGGAGTACTGGGTCGCGCGCCGCGGCGAGCCCGGGGTCGCCGACGTGGAGTTCCGGGGCGCCGACGACGCCGAGCCGACCGCCGCCGTGCTCGACGCCCTCGCCGACCCCGTGGTCATCGGCCCCTCGAACCCCGTGACGAGCGTCGGCCCGATGCTCGCGCTTCCCGGGTTCGAGGCCGCGCTTCGCGAGACCCCCGTCGTCGCGGTCTCGCCGTTCGTCGGCGACGAGGTGTTCTCCGGGCCGGCGGCCGACCTCATGGCCGGCGTCGGCCGCGACCCCTCGACCGCGGGCGTCGCCGACGCGTACCCGTTCGCCGACGCGTTCGTCCTCGACTCGGCCGACCCGACCGAGCTCCCCGACCGCCACGTCAAGCGTACTGACACCCGAATCGACGACGCGGACGACGCCGAACGCGTCGCTCGGGCCTGCGAGCGCGCGCTGGCGGCGGTGACGGACGCGTCGGCGACCGACGCGGAGGTGGCGGAGTGACGGCGAGCGAAGACGACGGCCCGACCCCGTTCCTCGTCGCCGCCAGTCTCAGCGGCGCGGCCGACGCCGACTGGGCGGGCGCCGCGGCCCCGCACGTCGACGCGGCGATGCTCGGCGGGATCGCGCTTGACCCCGCCAGCCGGGCGGCCGCGCGCGACCTCGTCGCCCGGGGGCGCTCGGAGTTTCTCCCCGCCGAGCCGCTCGCGTGGATCGACCGGCAGCTCGCCGCGCTCGCCGACGCGCCGGTCCGCCCCGGCGTCAACGTCCGCAGCGCGACCGTCGGCCCGGTGCGCGAGGCGGCGGCGGTCTGCGCCGCCCGCGACGCGGTCTGCGAGGTCAACGCCCACTGCCGGCAGCCGGAGCTGCGCGCGGTCGGCTGCGGCGAGTCGCTCCTCCGCGACCGCGACCGGCTGGCCGACTACGTCGCCGCCGCGGCCGAGACGGGCGCGACGACGAGCGTGAAGGTCCGCGCCGAGGTCCCGGGCGTCGACCTCGTCGCCGTCGCCGACGCCGTCGCCGAGGCGGGGGCCGACTGGCTCCACGTCGACGCGATGGATTCGGAGCGCGTCGTCGGCGACCTGACCGCGGATGACAGGGGTCTCCGCACCGGGCTCACCGTGATCGCCAACAACGGCGTCCGGGGCCGGCGGACCGTCGCCGAGTACGCCGCGCACGGGGCCGACGCCGTCAGCGCCGGGCGCCCGACCGAGCGTCCGTCCGAGCTCGCGCGTATCGCCGAGGCGGTGCGCGCTTGGCGGGAGGGGGAACTGCCGGCGGACGAGACGGCGCGGCGGCGGGAGGCGCCGCCGTGACCGCCGCCGGCGACCCGGTCGACGACGCGACGCTCGCGCTCCTGCTCGAGGTCGCTGGCACTCCCAAGCCCGGCAACGTCGACCGCCGCCGGGACCTCGGCGACCTCCGGTTTGAGTCGTTCCTGGGCGGGGCGGTCGGCGCCCGCGAGGGGCTCGAAC
>NZ_NHPE01000043.1:0-13155 GCF_002252895.1 Halorubrum sp. Eb13
CCGACACGCAGACGGTCGCGCTCGACGTCGACGGAAGCGAGGTCGACAATGAGTCGGTCACGCTCGACGGCGACGCGAGCCAGCAGGTGAGCTTCGCGGTCGCCACCGCCGGTCTCACGGTGGGCGATCACGACGTGACGGTCTCGACCGACGACGACAGCGCGTCGACGACGTTCGAAGTGACGGCGGACGAGCCGGCGAACCAGGACCCGTCGGCCGCGTTCGACGCCACGCCCGCTGACCCGACGGTCGGCGAAGACGTGACGTTCGACGCGTCCGCCTCGACCGACTCCGACGGCTCGATCGAGAGCTACGAGTGGGACTTCGACGGCGACGGGACGACCGACGCGTCCGGCGAGCAGGTGACGAACGCCTTCGCCGCCGCCGACGACTACGCGGTCACCCTGACCGTCACCGACGACGACGGCGCGACCGCCGAGACCACACAGACGGTCTCCGTCAGCGAAGCGCCCGACCCGGACCCGCCGACCGACGGGCCATCCACCGAGGTCAGTCTCTCGCCCGAGAGCGAACTCGTCGCGGTCGGCGACTCGGCCGAGTACGACGTCGTGGTCGACGACGCTGACGGCGGCGTCGGCGTGTACTCGATGACGGTCACCGCCGACGACCCGAGCGTGGCGTCGATCACGGACGCCAGCGTCTCGAACGTCGACGAGAACCTTACCGACGTCGAGATCGCCGAGGACGGTTCCTCGGCGACGATGGAAGCGGTCCTCGTCGACACCGACGACAACGGGAGCGTGACGCTCGGGACGGTCACCGTCGAGTCCGCCGCCGAGGGGACCACGGACGTCTCGCTCGACGTCTCCGAACTCGGCGACGAGTCCGGGAACGCGTACGAGGTGACGGCCGCGTCCGGCGCCACGCTCGAGGCGTCCACCCTCGTCGTCGGTGACTCCGACGCCCCGGCGCAGGACCCGGACGGCGACGGCGTCTACGAGGACGTGAACGGCGACGGCAGCGTGGACGTCCTCGACGTCCAGACGCTGTTCGCCGACCGCGACGGCTCGGTCGTGCAGAACTCGCCCGACGCGTTCGACTTCAACGGGGACGGCGAGTTCTCGCTGCTCGACATCCAGACGCTGTTCGCCGAGGAGACGGGGTGAATCAGACAGATGTCAGGTATCGACGCTCCGACGGCGCCCGCGACGGCGGTCCTGTTGGGGGTGCTGCTGCTGACCGCGACGGCGGTCCCGGCCGTCGCGGCGACGGACACGCCGGTGCGACTCGCCGGGGCCGACGAGCCGACGGTCGTCGGCGAGACGACGACTGTCGACGTCGTCGTCGGGAACGCCGACGGCGGCGTCGGCGCGTACGACCTGACGGTCGCCGTCGACGACCCGAACGTGGCGGCGGTCGTTGACGCGGAGGTCGCCGGCGACTCCGGAGCCCGTGACGTCGCGGTCGCCCCGGACGGCTCGAACGCGTCCGTCCGCGCGGCGATGTTGGACACGGACGACGCGGGCGCGGTGACGGTCGCGACGGTCACCGTCAGGGGCGAGTCAGTCGGCTCCACCGACGTCGCCGTCTCCGTCGAGACGCTCGGTGACGAGGAGGGCCGGGCGTACGCGGTGACCGCCGAATGGGGCGCCTCCGTCGCGGTCACCGACGACGGTGGCTCGACCGACCGGTCGGACGACGACGCGGCGGACGACCAGACGGACGGCTCCGACGGCGACGGAACCGACGACTCCGACTCGAATTCGGGCTCGGAGTCCGGCACGGAGCGCGGCTCCTCGTCGGACTCCGGAGCGACCGAGACGGAATCGGCGCCCGCCGGCCAGTCGGCGGGAACCGGGGCCGACGCGGGGGACGGTGACTCGGAGCGGGAGGTCCCGGTGGAGGTGAGCGGGTTCGGCTCGCTCCCGTCGCCCGCCGCGGCCGCCTTCGTGCTGTTCGCCGGGGCGGCCCTGATCTGCGGGGCCCTCTACCTGCGGCGGCGCTGACCGTCCGGGCCGTCGGCGGTCGGGCGCGTCGGCCCGCCGCTCGCGGCCCCCTCCCTCGCGCGGGAAGCGGCCGCCCGAGCGGCGTGAACTCAATTTTTCAACCACTTCGCTGATATTTCACCGTCGAGAAACGAATCCGAACACCGTACCCTCCTCCGGTCGAGAATTCGATGATTTCATCCGAACTATTAGTGATAATAACTAATTCATACGCATCTCGGCTACCGGTCGTTCACGATTCAATGAGCCCCTCACTGTCGAGCGACGTGCAGCGTAGCTTCCTCCGCTATCAGCACCTGCTCGTGTTTCTCGCCCCGCTCGCGTTCGTCGCCGGGGTGTACGGCTTCGCACCGACGCCCGCCGACGCCGGGATCGACTACTGGACCGCGTACTGGTGGCTGTTCGTCGCGTTCGTCACCGGGGCGACCATCGTCAACACCGTCGGCATCAGCGGGTCGGCGCTGTTCGTGCCGTTCCTCATCTTCCCGCTCGTCGCGTACCCGCTGGAGGCGACGACGCTGGTGAAGATCGGGTTCATCAGCGAGCCGTTCGGGTTGTCGAGCTCCTCGCTCGCGTTCATCCAGTACGGGCTCGTCGACCGCCGGCTCCACGGTGGCCGTGATCGGCGACGGCGCGGCCGGGCTCTGCGGCGTCCTCGCGGCGCGTCGGCTCGGCGCCGAGCGCATCGTCGCGGTGGGCCACCGCGAGGACCCCTTCGAACTCGCGGCGGAGTTCGGCGCCACCGAGACGGTCTCGGCGCGCGGCGAGGCCGCCGTCGAGCGGATCCGCGAGCTCACCCACGGCGGCCCGACCCACGTGATGGAGTGCGTCGGCGCCGCGAGCGCGATGAACACCGCGATCGACGCGGTCCGGCCCGGCGGCACGATCGGCTACGTCGGCGTCCCCTACGGGGTCGACGACGAGGGGCTCGACGTGTTCGGCCTGTTCGGCGACAACGTCACGCTCGCCGGTGGCGTGGCCCCGGTCCGCGCGTACGCCGAGGAGTTGATGGCCGACGTGCTCCAAGGCACGCTCGACCCCGCGCCGGTGTTCACCGAGACGGTCGGCCTCGACGAGGTCGCCGAGGGGTACCGGATGACGGACGAGCGCGAGGCGATCAAGGTGCTCGTCAAACCCTGAAACGCCGTTTTCACGCCCGTCGACGACCGAATCGGCGTAATGCTTTTTTGTGCCTAGCGCTTGCCAATAGTTGTCATGTGTCATCACAACATCGAGGCGCGCTCGATCGAGGAGATCCGAGAGCGCCACCGGTCCGAGGAGGCGGACGAACGGCTCGACGAGACTCCCGACGCCGACGCCGTGGACGACCCGGCGGACGACGCCGAGCCGCCGGCCGAGCCGCGGACCCCGGCCGACGACTGACGCGGCCGGGGCCGACTTCGCCTCGAACCCCGACGATTTTTCGTGGGAGATCTCGCGTTGAGGGCTGAGTCCGTATCCAGCGGTGCAGCGTCTTAAACGCCGTTTCAGGGGGAGCCTGAAGAGGTTTCAACGCGCGGAAACGACGGTTCTGGCGGCGAAATACTACCCCTCTCCCGCTACTTCATCGAGACATCTCCACCACGGAGTACTGCGATTATGCACATGCTTATCGACGACTCACGCTGGACGACGCAACGAACGGTGGTCAATAGATGACACGCGCGCGGTTCCGCGCAGTCTTCCTCGCCGCGATCATGGTGCTGTCAGTGATCGCGATGGGGGCCGGGTTCGCGGGGAGTGCAGCCGCTGACTCGTCATCGGTCGTAGTTGGTACGAATGGTGACTACCAGTCCATTCAAACCGCCATCAACGATGAAGGAGCTAACACGACTATTACCGTCCAAGACGGATCGTATGATGACTTCGTAGTCGATTCGGATAACGTTACGATAAAATCCGCTGACGGCGTAACACCCACCATTTCGGGCACATCCGATGTCCAGTCCTACCCGACGACGGTAGGTATCGACGCCAATCACGTTACCGTGTCGGGATTGAATATTGACGCAGGCCAGACGGGTGTTTACGTGGTCGCTGGGTCATCTGACGTAGACATCAGCCACAACTCAATCGAAGTTTCTCCCGGCGACGACACGTACGGTATCCTGACAGGTGACGGTCAGACCGACTTGACCATCTCCGAAAATACATTCACAACACCTGACGGTGAGGCGAACAACCACGTCTACGTTAACGGCGAGACGGCTGGCTCGTCCTCGTCGGACGTAAGCGTCACCGGAAATGCGTTTGAGGGATCCGTCGGATACGCTGTCGGTGTTGACGCCACTCCGGCTCGTGTAACGGATAACAACTTCTCAGCAGTGACGATCACGCAAGACAGAGACGTAGCTATCGAGGTCTTCTCCGACCCTGACCCGACTATTTCCGGAAACGAGGGCGCACTCGTGGACATTGTTCCCGCAGAAGGGAACTCTGACACCAATCAGATATACGCGGGCATTCAAGCCGCCGTAGACAACGCCAACCCTGGAGACACTGTTGAAGTCAGGCCTGGTAATTACAATGAGAACGTCACGGTGAACACCGAGGACCTCTGGATTAATGGTCCGAATGCGGATACACCCGGTGATAGCGACAACAGAGGAACTGAAGCGACTGTTGAGGGTCAGATTGGACTCAGCGCTGATAGCGTTACTCTCAGCGGTTTCACTGTCTCACCTAGTGTAGAGTTCACGCCAGACTCACCAACCGCTGCGGCCATCTTCACTAATAGTAACAATACTGCAATACGGAATAATATCGTAACCGGGGTTCGCGGCGACGCAACTCCTACCGGATCTTCGTTCTCAGTTCACGGTGTACAGGTATTCAAGCAAAGTCCGGAGCGGGCTACAAATATCACCATTTCGAATAATCTCATTCAGGATATCGATAACACTGGGGGAGACAGCTGGCAAAATTACGGTGGCGCAGTTGGCGTGAAGGTTCAGAATCAGCTCGATGATGTCCACGTGGAATACAACACGATCCAAGACATCCACTCGGCCGGCTGGACATACGCCGTCGCGTCCACACCTTCGAGCAAATCTTCCGTTCAGCCAGTGAATGTCGTAATTGAGGGCAATACCATGGAGGGAATCGGGAATGGCTCGGAATACGACGTCTTTGCGGACGCCACCGCTGCTCCCTATCCTGGTGTGGGAATCGGACTTGATACGGCCGGCGGTGAGGTGGAGGACGATCCGACCGCCGATGCAAGCGAAGTCACAGCGGTCAATAATGATCTGATAGGCGCTCCCGTCGGGGTGCAGAACAAGGACCTGAGCGCCACACTGAACGCTACCTCAAACTGGTGGGGTAGCGCTAACGGACCCACGGTCGACACCAACGCTTACAATAATGACAGTCAGGGTGCCGTGGCCTCCGGTAACGTGGAGTTCACGCCGTGGCTGAACGCGAGTATCGAAGATGATGCTCAGTCGTTCGCGCCCGTGACTAACGACACCGGCGGGCAGTTCGCCTCGATTCAGGCAGCGATTGACGCTGCTGATGAAAACGACACAATCGAAGTTGAATCCGGAGTCTATAACGAAAGCGTTGACATCGATACACAGAACATCACGCTCAGCGGACCTAATGCGGATACGCCGTACCACGGCGACCGGCAGCCGGAAGCGGTTATTAACGGCCCAGTTGTTGTGAGCGCGAGTGGTGTCGAAGTGGCGGGATTCACGCTCAATTCCACTCAAGAGGCCGAAGGTGTCGTATTAGCAGATTACGGCGGCAGTATGGACACGGCGACGGTCGCGAATAACACGATCCGGGCGCAGGGCGAGAACGCGAACGGAATACTGGTCCAAGGCTCGCCTGGACCGACAGAACGAGTCGTCATCGCCGGGAACGATATCCGAAGCGACGACGCTGCGGCAGTGAACGTGTTCGGAAGCGCTGAGCACAGTTCTGTCGTCATTACTGACAACATCCTTCGCAGCGATCCAGCCGGGCTCCGCGATGTTGAGACGCTCGTATTTACGAATAATGTGGTGGAAGACACCGCAGACGGTAATGTCGACTTGGAGGCTATCGGTAGTGGTGTGATCGCGGATAACGATTTCGAGACGTACGATTCCGGTGCGATCAGTATCAATGTTTACGGATCTAACAGTGAAACGGTCGCCAACGTCTCCATCGTCCGGAACAACTTCAACGACACCGACGGCGTCGGTATCGACGCAGAGGGATCTGCTGAGCGTGTCTTCGCTCCGCTCAACTATTGGGGCGAGGACGGCACTCCGAGCGTTCGCGGTGATGCACTGTACGACCCCGTGCTTACTACCCCGTACGAGCAAGCGGACACGGATGTAGAGTCCATCCGTAACTACGGATCCTACATCGAACTGGACAGCGACGGCGAGGCGGTCGCAGTCGGGTTCTCCGCGGCGCCTGACGGAACCGCCAGCGAGATCTTCAGCGAGCTGGACATCGAAGGCAACGCGTTCACGTACGAGAACGGTGAGGGGTACGAGGAGGTCGATGCCGACGACACGTTCTCCGCCGGCGACGTGGTCGTTATCACGAACAACGGGATCGACGAGGACGTCGTCGTTCCGATAGACACCGCGGTTGAGAGCGAGGCCGCGCAACCGACCTCTGTAGAGGTCGAGAACGGCTGGAATCTCGTCGCGACCGGCGCGGCAAACGATGTTGACGAGATCCCCGTCGCACTCGGCGGCACCGGTTCGATCACCGATTCGGCCGTCCTGCAGGCTCAGCCCGAACAGCCCGGCGCACCCAACGCGCGCTTCGGCGCGTTTGACGGCACTTGGCTCCTCGTCGACGGATCTGGCGAAATCGCTACCGGATACGCCGAGGATCAGTCCCCCTCCGAATACTACGAGGAACTGCTCCTGACCGACGGACCGACTATCGACGTCGAAGACGACGACAACTAGATCCATGAACAGACAACGCATCGCAACGGTGCTGTTCGCGGCCGTCATGGTTACTTCCATGATGGCAGTCCCGGGAGCGGTGGCGGCACAGGAGAGCCCCGACCCGCCGGCGTCGTACCACGGCAGCGTCACGGTCGACGGCGAGCAGGCGCCTGCGGGCCTCGTCGTCGAGGCCGAGGTCAACGGCGACGTCGTGGACTCACTCACCGTCGAGGAGGCGGGGGAATACGGCGGCTCGGGTGTGTTCGAAGACAAACTCCTCGTCGGGAGTAACACCTCGATCGACCCCGATTCGGAAGTCCAGTTCTTCATCGACGGTGACGAAATCGAGCGGACAGAAGCCGAGAGCACAAACCCGTCGCCCGTCGAGTTTGAGTCGGGCGACGTACAGCGAGTCGATCTGACGTTCGAGGACGTCCCCGAGTCCGACGACGGGGATAATGCGGACGACGGTGATTCTCCGCCTACCGGCGGTGGCGACGCTCCTAGTGGGGGAGGTAATGGCGGCGCACCCGGTGGGGGAGGTAGTGGTGACGCACCCGGCGGCTCCGGCGGCGCCGACACGCCCGACGCGCCGGGCGACGCGCCGACCGACGAGCCGTCGGTCGAAGACGTGGTCCGGGTCCCCGAGGGCGCGACAGCGGTCGCGAGCGAGGCCGCGACCGTGCAGGCGAGCGCCGACGGCGCGTCGAGCAGCGTCGCGTTCGCCGGCGAGACGGGCGTCGAAGGCATCGAGTTCGGCGGCGCCGTCGAGGGCGACGTCGGCGTCGTCGAGCTCGACGCGGCGCCCGAGTCGACCGGACGGGCGCCGGGCGCCGGGGTCTCGGTGGTCGAGATCACGGTCCCGGACGACGCGCGGAACACGCCGGCCACGATCCGGACGCGGATCGGCGCCGACCGGCTCGAAGCGGCCGGCGCCGACGCCGAGGACCTCCGCCTCTCGCGCCACTCGGATGGCGAGTGGCAGGCGCTGGAGACGTCCGTCGTCGACCGCGACGGCGGCGACGTCGTGCTGGCGGCCGAGACGCCCGGGTTCTCCGTCTTCGCGGTGTCGGCCGTGAGCGAGCCCGAGGCGGCGATCACGGTCGATTCGGACGGGATCGAAACCGGCGAGAGCGTCACGCTCTCCGGAGTCCGCTCCTCGGACCGGTACGGCGAGATCGTCGCCTACGACTGGGACGTCGACGGCGAGACGGCGGCCGGGAGCGTCACCGAGACGACTTTCTCGGAGCCGGGCGAGTACGAGGTCGAGCTCACCGTCACCAACGACGCCGGCGAGACCGACTCGACGACGGCGACGGTCGCGGTCGAGCCGGCCGGAACCGCGGCGGCCGCTCCGGTCGAGGAGCCCGGTCTCTTCTCGCTGACGACGCTCGGCGCGGTGGTCGGGGCGCTCGTGCTCGCGCTGCTCGTCGTGGCCGCGGTCCGGCGCGCGGACCGCTGAGGCGACGGGGACCCGCGGCCGCGAGGGCGGTCCGATCGCGACCGTCCGAATCAGTATTCGTGACGGTCCGAATCAGTATTCACTCGCTTCCGACTCAGAGAAAATACCCCCGGGTAAGGTACCTTTATCTCCGTGGACGAGCGTGATTGAGCCGCTATATGACCGACGTCACTCTTCGCCGGACGCAGCTTGCAACGCCCGCGAGCGACGAGAAAATGATGCACTCGGCGGCCGACAGCGACGCCGACGAGGTGTTCCTCGACCTCGAAGACTCCGTGGCCCCGAACGCGAAGCCGGACGCGCGCGCGCCGCTCATCGAGGCCGCCCGCGAGGAGGACTGGAGTGACAAGGTCCTCAGCTTCCGGATGAACGGCATCGACACCCAGTGGTGGTACGACGACCTGATCACGGTCGTCGGCGAGGCGGGCGAGCACATCGACGACATCATCGTTCCGAAGGTCAAGTCCGCCAGCGACATTCACACCGTCGAGAACCTCCTCGAACAGGTCGAGGTGAACAACGACCTGGAGGTCGGCGGCATCGGCCTCGAACCGCAGATCGAGGACGGCGAGGGGATGCACAACGTCCACGACATCGCGCACGCCTCCGACCGGCTCTCGTCTATCATCTTCGGGCCGGGCGACTACTCCGCCGCGATGGGGACGCCGGGACTCGACATCGGTCAGTTCCCGGAGTACCCGGGCCACTACTGGCACCACGCGCTCTCCGAGTGTAACGCCGCGGCGAAGTCCGCCGGTCTGCCGTGTCTCGACGGCCCGTACGCCGACATCGAGGACGCCGACGGGTTCCGCGGGTCCGCCGAGAACGCCAACATGATCGGCTGCGACGGCAAGTGGGCGATCCACCCGTCGCAGATCGAGATCGGCAACGAAGTGTTCGCGCCGGACCCGGAGACCGCCGAGCGCGCCAAGCGCATCGTCGACGCCTACGCCGAGGCGATGGAGGAGGGCAAAGGCGCCGTGAGCGTCGACGGCCAGATGGTCGACGAGGCGACCAACAAGATGGCGCAGGACATCGTCGAGACCGCCGAGGCCGCCGGCATCCTCTGAGGTCGCGTCCGAACTTCGAGAACGCTCTTCTTTTGGCGATCCCCGTCCGCTCCGGAGCCACCGTGTTCCGAAACGCGACGCCGGCGGCTCGACCGTTCGATCGGTCCCGTCGTCGAATAGCGTGAAAACGGTCCGCGGTGACGCGCTCCGTCTCGGGACGGCCCGGACTACAGCGGCTCGATCAGCTCGACGGCGTGTCCGTCGGGGTCCTTCACGAACGCGGTGCGCGCGCCGGCTTCCGGCTGGTCGCCGGGCTCCTTCACGACGCCGTGGTGGTCGATCGCCTCGAAGGTCGCGTCGACGTCGTCGACGCCGACGGCGACGTGGTCGTACCGGTCGCCGTCGTCGCTCGGCTCCGCGCCGTCGGTGTCCGACAGCTGGAACTCGACGCCGGCGTCGTCCGAGACGTACACGTTTCGCGTGTCGCCGTCGGCGGTCGTGAACTCCCAGGAGCGCTCGAAGCCGAGCTGCTCGACGTACCAGTCGGCGGTGCGGTCGGCGTCGGCCACGTTGAGACAGGTGTGAAGTATCTCCATGGGTCGCCCTCGCTCGGTGAGGCAATAAATCCCGGCGGGACGCCGCCGGGGCGGGACGCCGCCGCGAAAAATTTATCTCTTAACGTTAATGAAAAAAGCGAAACAGCGCGGCTATCGACCGCCGCAGTCGGCTCGTGATCATATTCATTTTTAACAAAGGTTTTATTCGCCTTTCGACCCCGAGTAGTATCATGGCAACTGAGCCCACGTGGGGAGCTGACACGCCCGACTTGGACACGTCGGCGTCTGCGCTCGGTCACGACCGACCGGACGTCCCCGCCTATCGGGCGCTCGCGGAGGACCTCCGCGAGCGCGTCGCCGGCGAGGTCCAGTTCGACGAGTACGCGCAGGTGCTGTACGCGACCGACGGCAGCATCTATC
The DNA here is from genome assembly GCF_002252895.1 of Halorubrum sp. Eb13. Taxonomy (NCBI): domain Archaea; kingdom Methanobacteriati; phylum Methanobacteriota; class Halobacteria; order Halobacteriales; family Haloferacaceae; genus Halorubrum; species Halorubrum sp. Eb13. Next base: position 10,315 of record NZ_NHPE01000043.1, read on the forward strand.
AGGCGCGCCCGGCCGGCGTCGTCACGCCTCGCTCGGTCGACGACGTGCAGGCGACGATGCGGGTCGCGGCCGACCACGAGGTCCCGGTCATCCCGCGGGGCGCCGGCTCCTCGCTCGGCGGTCAGACCGTCGGGCCGGGCTGCGTCGTGCTCGACTTCTCGAAGTACATGGACGAGATCGTCGAGGTCCGACCGGACGACCGCCGCGCGGTGGTCCAGCCTGGGGTCGTGCAGGACCACCTCGACGACCGGCTGGCCGAGGACGGGCTGAAGTTCGCGCCGGACCCGGCCTCGTCGGCGCGGGCGACCGTCGTCGGCGGCATCGGCAACAACTCCACGGGCGCGCACTCGGTGCGGTACGGGATCACCGACGCGTACACGGAGGAGCTGACGGTCGTGCTCGCGGACGGCTCGCTCATCGAGACCCGCGAGATCGTCCTCGACTCCCCCGAGTACGAGGAGATCGTGGGCAAGGACGACCGGGAGGCCGCGCTGTACGAGACGACCCGCGCACTCGTCGCGGAGAACGAGGCCGAGATCGACGAGAAGTACCCGAGCCTCAAGCGCTCCGTCTCGGGGTACAACCTCCACAAGGTGATCTACGAGAACGACGACGGCGAGGAGGTCATCAACCTCTCGAAGCTGTTCGTCGGCGCCGAGGGGACGCTCGGCACGATCGTCGAGGCCGAGGTGTCGCTCGTCACCCGCCCCGAGGAGACGGCGCTCGCGCTGTACACCTTCGACTCGCTGGTCGACGCGATGAAGGCGGTGCCCGAGGCGCTGGAGTTCCCGGTGAGCGCGGTCGAGCTGATGGACGACGAGGTGTTCTCGCTCGCCGCCGGCTCACAGGAGTTCGCGCAGTACGCCGAGCCGATCCCGGACCGCGCGGCCGCGGCGCTCATGCTGGAGTGGGACTCCGAGCTCGTCGACGACTTCGAGGACGCCATCGCCGACACGAACGCGTACTTCGTCGACGAGGGCGACGCGTTCGACGTACTGGAGGCGTACACGCCCGAAGACCAGGCCGACATCTGGAAGCTCCGAAAGGCGGCCATCCCGCTGTTGATGGGCATGCAGGGCGACCCGAAGCCGTACCCGTTCATCGAGGACGCGACGGTGCCGCCCGAGGAGCTCGCGGAGTACGTCGGCCAGTTCGAGGACGTCCTCACCGATCACGACACCTCGGCGGCGTACTTCGCGCACGCCGGGTCCGGCACTCTCCACATCCGGCCCATCCTCTCGCTGAAGGAGGAGGAGGGCGTCGAGAAGATGCATTCCATCTCCGAGGACGTCACCGACCTCGTCTTGGAGCACCACGGCGCCTTCTCGGGCGAGCACGGCGACGGGCTCGCGCGCACCGAGTTCAACCCGAAGATGTACGGCGAGTCGCTCTGGTCGGCGTTCCAGGAGCTCAAGTCGACGTTCGACCCCGAGTGGCGGATGAACCCCGGGAAGGTCGTCTACGTCGACGGCGACACCGCCGCCGAGCGCGGCTACCCCGACACCGCGGCCGACACGGACATGCGGGAGAACCTCCGGTACGGGCCGGAGTACCAGTCGATCGAGCCGCAGACCGATCTGGACTTCTCCGACGAGGGCGGCTTCTCGCACCTCGTCGAGCTGTGTAACGGCTGCGGTACCTGCCGGGAGACCGACTCCGGCGTGATGTGTCCGACCTACCGCGCCTCCGAGGAGGAGATCCAGTCGACCCGCGGCCGCGCGAACATGCTCCGAGCCGCGATCAGCGGCGAGCTCGACGAGGAGGAGATCCACTCCGACCGGTTCCAAGAGGAGGTGCTCGGGCTCTGCGTCGGCTGTAAGGGGTGTAAGAGCGACTGTCCCACGGGGGTCGACCTCGCGAAGCTCAAGGCCGAGGTGAAACACGAGCACCACGAGGAGGAGGGGGCGGGCCTCCGAGAGCGGATCTTCCGCGACATCGACCGGTTCTCGGCGCTCGGGAGCACGCTCGCGCCGGTCTCGAACGCGGCGTCGAAGATTCCGGGCGCTCGCAAGGTGATGGACGCGGTCGCGGGGATCGCCCCGGACCGGGAGCTGCCGACGTTCCGGTCGACGAGCTTCGAGGCGTGGTTCGACTCCCGCGGCGGGTCGACGGTCGCCCCCGAGGAGGCGGTCGACACGGTCGTCCTCTTCCCCGACACCTACACCAACTACAGCTACCCGGCCGCCGGCAAGGCCGCCGTCGCGGTGCTGGAGGCGGCGGGCGTCCGCGTGGAGGTGCCGGGCGACCTCGCGCCGTCGGGCCGCGCGGCGTTCTCGACGGGCTTCCTCGACGAGGCCCGCGAGCGCGCCGAGACCAACGTCGAGCGGCTCGCGCCCCGCGTCCGCGACGGGCAGTCGGTCGTCTTCGTCGAGCCCTCGGACGCCGTGATGTTCCAGGACGAGTACCTCGACCTCCTCGACGACGATGACGTCGAGACCGTCTCCGCGGCCGCCTACGGCGTCTTGGAGTACCTCGACGCCGCCCGGGTCGACGAGCGGCTGGCGTTCGACGCGCCGAGCGAGACGCTCACCTACCACGGCCACTGCAACCAGAAGGCGACGAACAAGGACCACCACGCGGTCGGCGTGCTCCGCCGGGCCGGCTACGACGTGGACCCGCTCGACTCCTCCTGTTGCGGGATGGCGGGCTCGTTCGGCTACGAGGCCGAACACTACGACATCTCGAAGGCGATCGGCCGGATCCTCTTCGACCAGGTCGACGAGAGCGACGGCGAGACGGTGACCGCGCCGGGCGCCTCCTGTCGGTCCCAGCTCGGCGACCTTCTCGATCGGGTGCGGCGGGTTCTCGGCGTCGGCGTCGCGGTCGCCGAGCTGGGACCGA
>NZ_NHPE01000072.1:0-57878 GCF_002252895.1 Halorubrum sp. Eb13
CCTCCCCAGCCTCGTCGCTGGCGGCTGGTGCCGCCAGCGACTCCCTCGCACGGGCTCCTCGCGGCCGACCGGCCGCTCGGAGGCGCGCGCCACCCGCGTAGTTCATTTATAACCGAACTACGTCCACGCCGCCCCCGTTCCCGAACCCGTTTGACCGGCAACCCTGCTCCGGAACGGTAGACCTTTGCCGCCGCCGGTGTGAGCGGGCGTATGGTCTCGCTGGGACTGGTGGTGGCGCGGTTCAACGACTCCGTCACGGAGCCGATGGCCGAGGCCGCCCGCGAGGCGGCCGCCGACCGCGACGCCGTCGTCGTCGACGAACTGAGCGTGCCGGGCGCGTACGACAGCCCGCTGGCCGCCGACCGGCTCGCGCGCCGGGACGACGTCGACGCCGTGGCGGTTATCGGCGCCATCGTCACCGGCGACACCGACCACGACCACGTCATCGCGAGCGCGACCGCCGAGCAGCTCACGCGAGTGAGCCTCGACCGCGACACCCCCGTCACGTTCGGCGTGAGCGGCCCGGGGATGTCCGGCGCGGAGGCGCGCGAGCGCATCGATAAGGGCGCGGAGGCGGCCGAGGCCGCGATCGACCTCGCGACGGAGCTCGAATGAGCGCCGGAGACGACCCCCGACGGAACACACGACAATGAGCGAAGCATACGACTTCTCGGACCGGATCGGACGCGTAGAGCCCAGCGCGACGCTGGCGATATCGAACCTGGCGGCTGAAAAGGAGGCCGAAGGGGCCGACATCGTCGACCTCTCGGTCGGCGAGCCCGACTTCGACACCCCCGCGAACGTCGTCGAGGCCGGCAAGGACGCCCTCGACGCCGGCCACACGGGCTACACCTCCTCGAACGGGATCCCGGAGCTCCGGGAGGCGATCGCGGCGAAGCTCCGCGGCACCGGCATCGACGCCGACGCCGACGAGGTGATCGTCACGCCCGGCGGCAAGCAGGCGCTGTACGAGACGTTCCAGACCCTGATCGACGACGGCGACGAGGTCGTCCTGCTGGACCCCGCGTGGGTCTCCTACGAGGCGATGGCGAAGCTCGCCGGCGGCGACCTCTCCCGCGTCGACCTCGCTTCCCACGGCTTCCAGCTCGAACCCGCGCTCGACGACCTCGCCGAGGCGGTCTCCGACGACACCGAGCTGCTCGTCGTCAACTCCCCGTCGAACCCCACGGGCGCGGTCTTCTCCGAGGCCGCCCTGGAGGGCGTCCGGGACCTGGCCGTCGAACACGACATCGCCGTGATCTCCGACGAGATCTACGAGCGCATCATCTACGACGCCGAGCACGTCTCGCTGGCGAGCCTCGACGGGATGGCCGACCGCACGATAACGATCAACGGCTTCTCGAAGGCGTTCTCGATGACCGGCTGGCGGCTGGGCTACCTCCACGCGACCGAGGAGTTCGTCGGGCAGGCCGGCAAGCTCCACTCCCACTCCGTCTCCTGCGCGACGAACTTCGTCCAGCGCGCGGGCGTGGAGGCGCTGGAGAACGCCGACGAGTCCGTCGAGGAGATGCGGCGGGCGTTCGCCGACCGCCGCGACCTCCTCGTCGACCTGTTCGACGAGCACGGGGTCGACGTCGACGTCGGCGACGGCGCCTTCTACATGATGCTCCCCGTCGACGACGACGACCAGGCGTGGTGCGAGGCCGCCATCGAGGAGGCGTCGGTCGCGTGCGTACCGGGCAGCGCGTTCAACGCTCCCGGACACGCGCGGATCTCTTACGCCGCCAGCGAGGAGCGCCTGCGCGAGGCGGTCGACCGGCTCGTCTCGAACGACCTGTTATAAACGCGGTCGAGTTCCCGGCCGATTTGGTGACCGATCGACGGTCCCGCTCCGGTCGTGACTGCGGATCCGCCGTTAGCGGGAATCTGCGGTGCGTTTTTATCGCTGTTCCGCGAAGTTTCAATTGGGTGGTACGATGTACGACAATATACTGTACCCGACGGACGGGAGCACCGGGTCGGAAGCGGCGGCAGCGCACGTGGCGGAACTCGCGTCGGCGTTCGACGCGACCGTCCACGTCCTGCACGTCATCGACATGCGCGGGGGCGGGCTCGGCCTGAGCGGGGCGTTCCTCGAGGAGGAAAGCCAAGCGATGAGCGGGCGGTCGCCCGACGAGGGGTACATCGGGAGGCACGAGGACAGCCCCGACAGCGACGAGATCGAGGACGAGCTCACCGCTCAGGCGGAGGAGCTCGTCGAGAGCTCGGCCGGATCGCTCGACGGGATCGACATGACGACCGTCGTCGAAATGGGGACGCCGCACTCGGAGATCATCCGCTACGCCGACGAGCACGACATCGACCTCGTGGTGATGGGGACCCACGGTCGGACGGGTGTCGAGCGCTACCTGCTCGGCAGCGTCGCGGAGAAGGTGGTACGGATGGCGGACCAGCCGGTGGTGACCGTCCGGGCCGACGAGGACGAGTGACCGCGCGGGTCCCGTCTTCGCCGAGTCGAACGTCGCCGATGCGACGTTCCGAAACCCTTACTCCCGGTCCGGGACACCTCGACGTATGAGCGATACGTCCGAGTCGACGGATGACGCGGCCGCCGTCGACGCCGAGGAGGTCCGCCACGTCGCGGAGCTGGCCCGGGTTCGCCTCGCCGACGAGGAAGTCGAGGCGTTCGCCGCCCAGTTCGGCGACATCCTCGACTACTTCGAGGCCCTCGACGAGGTCCCCGAGACCGAGCGCGAGGAGGAGCTCGTCAACGTGATGCGCCCCGACGAGGTCGAGACGGGACTCTCCCAAGAGGAGGCGCTGTCGAACGCCGAAGAGACCGAGGACGGCTACTTCGTCGGCCCGAAGGTGTCGTAGATGGCGGCGGACTACAACGCCTTCATCACCGAGGCGACGATCGAGGGCGACGCCGACGCCGAGGGGCCGCTCGCGGACGCGACCGTCGCGGTCAAGGACAACATCTCCACCGAGGGGGTCCGAACGACCTGCGGCTCCGAGATGCTCGCCGACTACGTCCCGCCGTACTCCGCGACCGTCGTCGACCGGCTGACCGACGCCGGCGCGACGGTCGTCGGGAAGGCGAACATGGACGAGTTCGGGATGGGGACGACGACGGAGACGTCGGCGTTCGGCCCCACGCGGAACCCCGCGGACCCGGAGCGCGTCCCCGGCGGTTCCTCTGGCGGGTCGGCGGCGGCGGTCGCCGCGGGCGAGGCCGACCTCGCGCTCGGCTCCGACACCGGCGGGTCCGTGCGCTGTCCGGCGGCGTTCTGCGGCGTCGTCGGGATCAAGCCGACGTACGGGCTCGTCTCGCGGTACGGCCTCGTCGCGTACGCGAACTCCCTCGAACAGATCGGCCCGATCGCGGGCACGGTCGAAGAGGCGGCCGCCGCGCTGGACGTCATCGCCGGGCCGGACCCGAACGACGGCACGACCCGCGACCTCGCCGATGTCGAGGGCGCCGACCCGGACGCGAGCTACGCCGCGGCCGCCGACGGCGACGTCGACGGGCTCACGGTCGGGATCCCGACGGAGCTGTTCGAGGGCGCCGACGAGCGCGTCGTCGAGACGGTCGAGGCCGCGATCGCGGACCTCGAAGCCCGGGGGGCGGAGACGACCGAGATCTCGCTGCCGTCGGTCGAGCACGCGGTGCAGGCGTACTACGTGATCGCGATGGCAGAGGCGTCCTCGAACCTCGCGCGCTTCGACGGCGTGCGGTACGGGAACCGCGCCGAGTCGGACGGCAACTGGAACGAGTCGTTCGCGGAGACGCGCGAGGAGGGGTTCGGCGCGGAGGTCAAACGCCGGATCCTGCTCGGCACGTACGCGCTCTCGGCGGGCTACCACGACAAGTACTACGAGAAGGCGCAGGACGCACGCGCGTGGGTCCGGCAGGACTTCGAGGCGGCGTTCGACGACGTCGACGTGATCGCGTCGCCGACGATGCCGGTGCTCCCCTTCGAGCTCGGCGAGAGCCTCGACGACCCGCTGCGGATGTACCTCGCGGACGCGAACACGACCCCGGTCAACCTCGCGAACCTCCCGGCGGTTTCGGTGCCGGCCGGCGAGGCCGACGGGCTCCCGGTCGGCCTCCAGATCGTCGGCCCGAAGTTCGACGAGGAGACGGTGATCCGCGCCGCGAGCGCGGTCGAAGACGCCGAATAGCGGCCGCCGACTGCGACTCTTAACTCGCGTAAAACCGCGTTGAGCGTCTCGGCCGGTTATGTGCCTCGTACCCCTCGTCCCGAGCGCATCATGACCGAAACCGAATCGACGTCGACGGACGCGTTCGATCGCGACTCTGTTCGATCCGCCAGCCGGATCGCCATCGCGGCGCTCGCGCTGGTGGGCGTGCTGTCCCTGTTCACGCTGCTCCCGGGCGTCGGCCGCTTGGTTCCGCTGACGCCGGTCACGTTCGCCGCGGTCGCCAGCGCCGCGGTGACGGTCGCGGTCGTCGCCCTCCTCGCGTACGCCGCGCCGAAGGTCGCCTCGCTGACGCGCGCCGCCCTCCATCGGACCGACGCCGCGGAGCGCGTCGAGCGCATCGCCGAGAACGGCGGCGCGATGGCCTACTGGCTCGTCGTACTCGCCGCCGTGCTGGTCGCGCACCGCGGGCTCGCCGGCGCGATCGTCCCGCTGATCGACGGCTTCGCGTGGGCGTACGACGCCGCGTTCCTGATCGCGTCGTTCGTCCCGCTCGTCTTCGTCGTGGCGCGGCTGACCGTGACCGTCGATCCGCTCTCCGAGCACGTCGCCGACCGCGTGACGGGACCCGAATCGTCCGGCGCGGACGAGGACGCCGGCGCGGACGACTCCGAGACGACAGCGGGGTCCGCCGACGTCGACGAGTCGCCGGCCGGGACGGCCGAGGTCGACGCGACCGATTCGCGCACGCACTGGACCGAAGACCGCTGGAACGCCGACGAGGCCGCGCACGAGGGCGCCGACGCGGACGCGGACGCGTCCGACGACGAGCCGCCGACCTCCTGAGCGAGTCGACTGACCTCCTGAACGAGCCGCCGACCTCCCGACCGAGTCGACTGCCCCCGCCCCCCGTCCCGGACTGCGATCCGGAACGTCCATACCTGCCCCGGTGGAGGTGACTGTATGGCGCTGACCGACGAGGAGCGGAGCCGGCTCGCCGACATCGTCCGGCTCCAGCCGACGAAGAACGGCGAGCTGCAGGACGCGTGGGAGCTCGACAGCGGCAGCGAGGTGCACCAGTACCTGCAGAACCACCTCAAGGAGTACTACTACCGCGACGACGACAGCCTGATCCGGTCGACGGCCGAGGCGAACGACCTCGTCGACGTCGAGCCCGGAATCGAGGCGGACGCGGTCGCGAGGGGCGGCGCGCCGGAGACGATCCGCGTCCCGGAGCTTGTGGCGCAGGTGTTCGAGGTGATGGCCGACCCCGACGAGCGCTCGCAGTCGGTCGTCAGCGTGCTCAACGCGGTTCGGGAGGCGTTCGACGTCGACCCCGACGTCGACGAGGTGCGGCGTGCGCTCCGGACGCTCGAACGGAAGAACGTCGTCGAGGTCGTCTACCGGACCGTGCCGACGTTCAAGCTCGCCGTCGAGCGCGACGAGATCACGGTCGAAGTGAGCGAATAGTTGAGTTAGAAGGTAGCTGCCGGAGCGGAGATTGTCGAGGGAGGGGGAAATCGGGTCGCCTCGGTCGCCGGCTTATAAATATCCAAACCGTGTTCGGCTGAGAACGCTTCCGAAGCCCCAGCCGCTCGCTTATAAGTGATTGATTTCGGATCGCCGGTGACTACCTCCGGAGCCCCAGCCGCGAGGAGCACGCACGCTCGCTGCGTTCCTCAGTCACTCACTTCGTTCGCTCCTTGCGGTACTTGCGTCGCCTGCGTGCTCCTCGCGGCTGCCCCTTTGAGTCCACCCGCACAGCGACCGCACCTCACGCCTCCCCAGCCTCGGCGGCCGGCCCGGCGCGGGCGGAGCCGCGCCGGCCCGCCGCCTCCCTCGCGCTCGGTTCGCGCCCGGTGGGGCGCTCACCGGAGCGCGCCGCCGCATACCGTTTATAACCAATTACTGAACGCGCTATCGAGACTCCCCCGCGTCACATCCCCATGTCGGCGGCGGCGTCGGGGACCGGCAGGTCGTTGACGGCGACGCCGAGCAGCTCCGCGGCGTGGTCCAGCGCCATGTCGAACCCGTAGTACCGCTCCAGCTCGTCGCCGTTCGGCCCCGGGCGAACCTTCAGCATCGCGTAGCCGTCGACGTTCTGCGCGACGGTCGCCTCGGCGCCGTCGGCGGAGAACGTGAGCAGCCGCTCGCCGTCGGTCTCCTCGTAGCGCGCCGCGACCCCGTTCGCTTCGGCCTCGCTGGACTCGCTCTCGGTCGACTCCGCTCCGGCCTCCCCGTCGGCCGTCGTGTCGCTCATACCACCGGTAGGGGCCGGTCCCTGTCGTATCTGTCGGTCGTCGGGACCCGACCTCGGCACCGCGCGGCGCCGCCTACCGCGGGTCCCAGCCGTGGAACTCGTCGCCCGGCTCCAGTTCGAGGTCGAACGCCTCGATCATCCCGCCGAGCCCGGCGTACCCCTGCGCGAGCGCGGCGATGCCGACCACGGTCTCGTCGTCGTACGCGGCGGCGACCTCGCCGTGGGCGATCGCGTCGACCTCGCGGCGGACGACCGCGACCGCGTACTCGACCAGCGTCGTCTCGTCGGCGTCGAGGTCGGTCAGGTCGTCGGTTCCGATCCCGGCGATGACGTCGTCGCCGATCCCGACGCCGCGGGCGATGTTGACGTGCTGGTGCCACTCGTAGCGGTTGCGCGTCTCGCTCGCGGCGGCGAGGATGACGAGCTCGCGGTCCCGGTCCGAGAGGCCGCTGTCGGTCCACAGCGAGCCGAGGAACGAGCGCAGTCCGGCGAGCACCTCCGGGTTGTTGCCGAGCGACCGATAGACGTGGAGCGGTTTCCCCTGGAGCGACGACTCCAGCAGCTCCTCGTACTCCTCGGGCACGTCCGACGCGTCGACGTATGGTACGCGGGCCATGCCGGGGCCTCGCCGCCGACCGGCATAGCTGTGGGTGTCCCGGACGACCCCGCCGGATCGATCCGGGATGGCAAGGTTAAGGGACGCCACGCGCGTATCGCTGCCAATGAGTACCGAGGTGTCGCGGCGGCGGGCGTGGGTGATCGCCGCGCGGCCGCAGACGCTGCCCGCGGCGGCGGCGCCCGTGATCGTCGGCGTCGGGCTCGCCCTCCGAACGGGCGCGTTCGCCCCGCTCCCGGCGCTCGCGGCGTTCGTCGGCGCGGCGCTGATCCAGGTCGGCACCAACTTCGCGAACGACTACTACGACGCCATCCAGGGGGCCGACACGGACGACCGCGAGGGGTTCACCCGCGTCGTCGCCAGCGGCCTCATCGAACCGGCCGAAGTGAAGCGGGCGATGTGGCTGACGTTCGCGGCCGCGATCCTCGTCGGCACCTACCTCGTCGCCGTCGGCGGCGTCCCGATCCTCGTGATCGGACTGGCGTCCGTCGCCGCCGGGATCGCCTACACCGGCGGCCCGTACCCCCTCGGCTACCACGGCCTCGGCGACCTCTTCGTCTTCGTCTTCTTCGGCGTGATCGCCGTCACGGGCACCTACTACGTGCAGGCCGCCGCGCTCGTCGGCGAGGCGTTCCCGCTGTGGATTCCCCAGGATACGGTCACCCTCGCCGCCGTCGTCGCCAGCCTCCCGATCGCCGCGCTCTCGACGAACATCCTCGTCGTCAACAACGTCCGCGACCTGGAGGAGGACGCGGCGACCGGCAAGCGCACCCTCGCGGTCCGGTTCGGCTACCGGTTCTCGCGCGTCCAGTACGTCGGGCTGCTCGCGCTCGCCTACCTCACCCCCTTCTGGTTCCTCGCCCGCGGGGACGGCCCCACGGTGCTGCTCCCGCTCGTCACGCTCCCGCTCGCGGCCGCCGTCGCGCGCACCGTCCTGACCGAGACCTCGGGCGACGCGCTCAACCCGGCGCTGGAGTCGACCGGAAAGCTCCTCGCGGCCTACGCGGTCGCGTTCGCGGTCGGCCTCGCGCTCTGACCGATGCGGCTCCGCCCCTTCTCGCTCGACCTGACGAGCCCGCTCGGCACCGCCCGCGGCGCCATCACGGAGCGCGAGGGGTTCCTCGTCGGCGTGGGGCCGGACGACCGGGCCGGAATCTCGGTCCCGGGACTCGGCGAGGCCGCCCCGCTCCCGGGCTGGACCGAGTCGCGGTCGGCGTGCGAGTCGGCCCTGCGCGGCGTCGCGGACGACGGCGGTGCCCTCGTCGACGACGCGCTCGACCGCCTCGACCCGGGAGCCACGCCCGCGGCCCGTCACGGGCTCGCGCTCGCGCTCGCGGACGCCGCGGCGAGAGGCGAGGGGCGGTCGCTGGCCGCGCGGCTCGCGGCCGATCGCGGGCTCCCGACGCCGACCGAGACGGTCCCGGTCAACGCCACGGTCGGCGACGGCGACCCCCAGACGACCGCCGCGGCGGCCGCCCGAGCCGTCGCGGAGGGGTTCGACTGCGTGAAGGTGAAGGTCGGCGCGCGCGCCCTCGACGCCGACGTCGAACGTCTCCGCGCGGTGCGGGAGGCGCTCGGCGACGACGTCGCGCTCCGGGCCGACGCGAACGGCGCGTGGGACCGGTCGACCGCCCGAGAGGCGCTCGACCGCTTCGCGCCGCTGAACCTCGCCTACGTCGAGCAGCCGCTCCCCGCCGAGGACCTCGCCGGCGCGGCGGCCCTCAGGAGCGGTCGAGAGGGTCGAGAGGACAGAGAGGCCCGAGACGACCGAGAAGACCGAGAAGACCGAGACGACCGCGCCGGCGACGACGCCGACGCTCCGGTCCCGATCGCGCTCGACGAGTCGCTGGCTCGTCGCGACCTCGACGCCGTCCTGGACGCCGGCGCGGCCGATGTAGTCGTCCTGAAGCCGATGGCGCTCGGCGGGCCGGACCGCGCGCTGGCGGCGGCGGCGACCGCCCGGGCCGCGGGTGTCGAGCCCGTGATCACCACCACGATCGACGCGGTCGTCGCGCGGACCGCCGCGGTCCACGTCGCGGCCGCGGTCCCCGAGGTCGCCCCCTGTGGGCTCGCCACGGCCTCGCTGCTCGACGAGGACCTCGCGCCGGACCCCTGCCCGGTCGCCGACGGCGAGGTGGCGGTTCCGGACGCCCCCGGTCTCGCCGGCGACGCCTTCGACGGGCTTCGCTGAGATGCGGCCTCCCGGTAGCGACTACCGCTCGACGACTTCGATGACTCCCTCCATGTCCCGCGTCTGGTGGGGCGTACAGACGTACTCGTACGTGCCCGGCGTCGCGAACTCGCGCTCGAAGGTGTGGCCCTCGGCCGCGGCGAGCCCGGAGTCGAAGGCGCCGCCCCTGTCGACGACGTTGTGACTGCCGCCGACGCCGGTCCACTCCCAGACGACCGTCGTGCCGGCGTCGACCCGGACCGCCGCGGGCGCGAACGAGAAGCCGCCGTCCGCCCCCACCGCGACCGCGACGCTCTCCTCGCCGGTCCGATCGACCGGGGCCGCGTCGTCGCCCCCGCCGTCGCCTCCCGGGAGTAACGCCCCGGTACACCCCGCGAGTCCGGCGGCAGCGGCGGCGCCGACGCCCGCGAGCAGCTCTCGTCGCGTTCGCGTGTTCATGGCGGTTCGAAGGGCCGAACGGTATAAAACGTCCCGAGAGCGACGCTCCGAGAGCGACGAGGGAAAGGGGCTTGTACGGCCGCAGCCGAAGGGTCGAGTATGAGCGAGTGGACAGACGCGATCGTCGGCGACCGCATGACCGTCGACAACCAGTTCACGGACCGAGTGTCGGCCTCGCGGTTCTCCAGCCAGGAGTGGGGCCTGATCATGACGGCGACGGAGCTCGAGATCGAGGATGCCGCCGACCCCGAGGAGGCCCGCATCGTCGCCGACACCTCCAGCCTCCCGGCGATCATGCCGGAACTCGAGAACGTCCGGTCGCAGGTCGCCGCGATGGGCGGAGCGCCGGACCGGGGGGACGGCGGCGGCTCCGGCGGCGGCCTCGTCGACTCGATCAAGGGCGCGCTCGGCCTCGGCGGCTCGGGAGGCGGCGGCGGTAGCGACGAGGAGCTCGCCGCCGCCGAACAGCTCGTCCAGGAGTACGCCGACGAGCTGCAAGCGCACCTGGAAGACAACGGGAAGTGGGAACAGGTCAGGCTCGCGTATCAGGAGTAACCGGACGGCCGCGACCGACGAGGCTCTCTGTCGTTATTCTAGTCGCCGCTGCGGAACAGCGTCAGCCCCTCGGCCTCGTAGATGTTGATCAATTCCCTGACAATCTCGTCGTACTCCTCGTCGTCGACCCGGAGCGCGTCGAGGCGCTCGACCGTCTCCTCGTCTAGGTGGATCTGAGGCATACGCGCCGATTCGTCGGCTACGTAATAAAAATCCTCGGTGAGTTCGGACGAGCTGAGACCGCCGGCCGTCAGTCCGGCCGACGTTCCTCAGCCAGACTGCCCGATGTCGCTCCCTCGGACGCGTCCTCCGCGAGGGCTCGGCGAGCCATTCGCTCGACGTCCGCCTCGGAGAGGTCGTCGCTCGGAAGCAGGAGGCGATCGTTGAAACGGACGATCGAATCGTCCTGTTCGAGCATCGCGAGGAGCTGTGAGGAGTCGACAGCGGGACCGTTGGTCCGCGTCGTTCCGACCAGCTCGCTCAGCTCGTCGAACCCCTCGAACAGCTGCGTTTGCTCGATTCCGATCCGATCCTGGAGAGAGAGCACCGATCCGCGTTCGAACCGATGCGAAGTCGGCGACTCCGACCGCACCGTGTTCACTTGCATCGCCGACACGCTGTTGGACGCCACCGGGACGCCGGGATCGCCGACGCAGCGGATCCGAGTCTCGTCTGCGAGACCGGACAGCGAAACGCTCGCGGTCATCGATGTCCCCGCCGCTAACAGGGCCACGACCGACCTGAGGGCCGTGGAAGACGGCGGTCCCGCGACGGCGACGGAACCGAGCCCCCCGTTCTCGACGGCGGCGAGTCCGCCGTCGACGCCGTCGGTCCCCTCGAAGACCGTCAGCGCCGGCGCGCCGTCGAGATCGGCGACCGCGACCGTGTCGTCGGCCGCGGCGACCGCGCCGTCCGCGACCGGGAGCGCGCAGTACGCGACGTCGACGTCGGGGTCCGAGAGCACGGTCCCGACCGCCTCCGCGTCGGGTTCGTCGAGCACTTCCCACTCCCCGACGCCATCGGGGACCGCCGGCTCCGAAAGCGCGCGACGGGTCCTCGTCGCGCGCTCAGCAGAGCCGACCAGCGCGACGAACCGGACATCGCCGCTGGCGGTCGTTTCCCGACGGAGCCGGTTCTCGTAGCTCGCCGGCGTCAACACCGACGTCCCCGCCGGAAGCGGGTCGTCGTCCGGGCTCGGGGTTCCACCCGCCGGAGCGAGCCACGGCGAGGTCGCGAGCGCGTCCGGCGCTCCGGAATCGGCGGGCTCGGCCGTGCCGCGCACCCGAACCGGCGCCAGCACGTGCGCGAGGTGGGGAAGCAGTTCGGCGCCGGTCGGATTCGGCCGGAGCACCGCCTCGGTCGGCCAGTCGGGCGCGTACGGCGCGACGGTCTCCGCATCCACTTCGAGGTACTCCATCAGCCGCTCGCTCATCGACAGGTCCGCGAGCTTCGGCGGGTAGAAGGGGAGCTCCGAGCCGACCAGCTCGTACTCGTACCGGTCGGACGGGACGTACCCCTCGGTCCGGGTGAGCGTATCGAGGAAGAACCACGTCCGAAGCAGCTCCGCGGCCCGCTCTTCGAGCGCGACCCCCTCGGTCGGCAGCGATTCGATGTAGCCGTTTGCGAGCCGGATCGCGGGCGCGTTTCCGGTCACCATCCGCGCCCCGAGGTAGTACGACAGCGTCGAGAGCCGGTAGACGTCCGCGTAGTCGGGGCGGACGACGACCTCGACGCCGGTGTCGGGAGGGACCAACGGGCTCGGGATGTCGAGCGCGTCGCCGCGCTCGATCCGCGGCGGGTAGCCGCGGAGCGTCGGCCACGACCGCTCGGCGGAGAACTCCTTGATCGACGAGCCGAGCACCGAGACCGCCTCCGCCAGCGCGGCCGGGTCGTCGGGGACCGTGATCGTCGCCTCGGGGCGGGTGTGAAGCGACCGCGCGCCGACCGTGACGGTGACCGATCGGTCGAACTCGAGGTCGACCGCCCCGGAGTCGGCCATGCCGGTCGTCGAGACCGCCACGTCGGTCGCGCGGATCAGCGCCTTGGCCACCCCGCTGACGTCGAAGCAGTACGACCCTCGTCGGAGCTCCATCGGGTCGTCGAGCCGCGCGACGAACTCGCCGTCCGCCCTGCGCACGGTCACCGCCGAGTAGTCGGGAACCGAGATTGACCCCGCCTCAAAGCTGACCGCTCTGTCGACCGGAAACGGGAACAGCTCCGTGAGCGCGGGCTCCGGATCGGGTTCGGTGTCCGACACGAGCCGGAGCTCCTCACCCTCCAACGCGTCGCGAACGCAGAGCGTCTCACCCCGCGTCTCGAGGCGTACTCGTTCTCCGATCGCGTCGTCTCTCACTACCAATTGATAAACCGACAACAGTTATCAGGTTATCGGTGCTTCTCTGAATTCGGCATCTCTCGGCCGCAACAAAGGCATTTCACCGCCTCGTGTTAACAGGAGTGACAGCAATTTTAACACCGCCCGGCCGCGACGCATCGCCATGAACGACGCCGCGGCGGCCGCTCTCGCCGATGCGTTCCCGGAGCGGTCGGTCGAGCGCCTGACCGGCGTCGGCCCCTCGTGGAACGGGGCCAACGAGACGGTCGGGGTCGCCTTCGCGGACGGCGGTCGGGCGTTCTGCAAGGTCGCGGTCGACGGCGACGGCACCCGGATCGCCCGCGAGCTGGCAGTCCTGCGTTACCTGGCCGCCGAGCGGCCGATCGCGGTCCCGGACGTCCTCGCCGGTGACCCGGACGCGACGGTGCCGTACCTCGTCACCGCGCCCGCTCCCGGACGCGAGCTCCTCGACCTGTGGGACGAGCTCGGGGAACGAGAGGGCGGTGAGGCCGACCGCGCGGCGTTGCTCCGGCGCGTCGGCGCGACGCTCGCGACCCTCCACGCCGAGCGGTTCGAGACGCACGGCGAGATCGTCGGGAGCGACGGGCGGGGCGGGCTCGCGCTCGATCCCGCGCCGTGGCCGGACGTGCTTTTAAAAACGATCGAGCGAACCCGCGAGATCGGCACGTCGGAGCGGCTCGGCCACCACTACGACGCCGTCGTCGACTGCGTCGAGGCGAACCGCGACCGCCTCCGCGACGCCCCCGCGGCGCTCCTCCACGGCGACGTCGCGATGCCGAACCTGTTCGTCGTCGGCGCCGGGACCGGACGCGACCGCGAGGCCGAGGTAGACGACGGGATCGCTCCGATCGACTGGGAGCTCGCCCACGTCGGCGATCCCGCCCGCGACCTCGTCAGGGCGGAGGACCAGCTCCTCAACGGGTTCGACGAGCGGGGGCCCGAGCGGTACGCGGCGGCGCTCCGCGCCGGGTACGCCGAGTGCGCCGACGGGCTCCCGGCGGGATTCGCGGCCCGGAGGCCTATTTACGAGGTCGTCCGGATGCTCGGCCGCTCGGGGTTCGTCGACCAGTGGACGACGTACGTCGACGAGCCGATGGCCGACCTCGTCGACCGGGCGGAGGCGGAGATGGAGGCGCGGTTGGAGGCGGTGTGAGGGCCGTCGTTCGGGGGGGATCTGCCGCCCCTCAGCGGTTCCACGCCGCGTCGTCGGGGTCGATCCGTCGGTCGCCCCGCTCCAGCCCGTCGACGGCGTCGAGGACGGACGGATCGATCTCGGCGTCGACGGCGTCGAGGTTCTCGGCGACGTGGTCGCCCGTCGCCTTCGGGATCGGCGTGACATCTCGAGCGAGCGCCCACGCGAGCGCGAGGACGGCCGGCGAGCGATCGGCCCGGTCGGCGATCGCGAGGAACTCCTCGTCGTCGAACAGGTCGCCGCGGGCCAGCGGCGAGTAGCCGACGAGCCGGTGGTCGAACTCGGCGGCGAGCCCGCGCAGTTCGGCCTGCTGAAACCGCGGGTGACACTCGACTTGGTGGGCGGCGATCGGCGCGTCGAGGATCTCGCGGGCCTCGCGGAGCAGTTCGGGGGTGAAGTTCGAGACGCCGACGTGGTCGGTGAGCCCCGCGTCGCGAAGCTCGTCGAAGACCGGCAGCGTCGCGGCGGCGTCGTACGCGCGGATCGGCCAGTGGACGTACAGCAGGTCGACGCGGTCGAGCCCGAGGCGGTCGAGGCTCTCGCGGGCCGTCTCGCGGACGTCCTCGGGAGCGAGGTTCTCGGGGTGGACCTTCGTGGCGACGACGACCTCGTCGCGCTCGACGTCGGCCGCGGCGATCCCCTCGCCGACCGCGGCCTCGTTGTCGTACATCTGGGCGGTGTCGACGTGGCGGTACCCCGCCTCCAGGGCGGCGGTCACGGTGGCGGTGCACTCCGCGGGGTCGTCGAGCCCCGACGTGCCGAGGCCGAGCGGGAGTTCCAGTGGCGGCATGTCGCCCGATTCCGACCCCGGATTCATAAGGGCGCGCTCACCGGAACGGATCGCGGGCTTCCGGCTGGCTTCCCGCGATCGATCGCGGGGCCGGAGCGGTCTTTTCACCGCGCTGGAAACCGCTCGGCGTTATATGAGTCCCGGAGCGCCTAGCTTCGCACATGAGCACCGGGATTCACGCCGAACTCGCCCTCTCCTCCTGTGACGGCTGTCCCGTCGCGGCCCTCTCGGCCAGCACGCCGGTCGAGGAGGTACGGGTCGACTCGACCGACGACCGCGTCGAGTTCGTCGCCGCCGATCCGCCCGACGACCCGCCGACCGGGCTCGACCTCGTCGAGTTCGGCGGCCGAGCGCACGGTCGGTACGAGATCGAGTGCGAGCGTCCGGCCACCGACGGCGGGGTCCATCTCGGGGCGCCGAACTCCGAGGAGGCCCCGCGCTCGGAGCCCTCCTCGCTCGACCCCTCGCCGACCGATCCCGACGGCGGGATCTGTGCGGGCTGTTCCTGCGGCGGGCTCCCGGCGGCGTTCGCGAACTTCCCGGTGTCGCCGCGCCGGACCGAAATGGTCGACGGCGAGATCCGGGTCTCGTTCGTCCTGAGCGGCCACGAGGAACTGCGGGCGATCGTCGACGAGTGCGAGGCGGTCGGCCTCGACGTCGAGCTCCGTCGGCTCTGCGTCGACCGCGCTCGCGGCGACGGGGACGAGTATTGCCCCGACGTGGTCCCCGTCGACCTCGCGGGCGTGACCGACAGGCAGGCCGAGATCGCGACGGTCGCCGCCGAGAAGGGGTACTTCGAGACCGGCGGCGCCTCCGCCGCCGACGTCGCGGCGGAGTTCGACCTCGCGAAGTCCACGGTGTCGGAACACCTCCGGACCGTGACGGCGGCGCTCTTTTCGCAGACGTTCGGGACCGGCGACGGTACTTAAACCTCCGAACTGTTCGCCGACAGCTACCCCCGGGGTTAGAGCGTACTGATCAGTAGCGGAGTCGAACCGACCGGTTCGGCTCCGACCACCCATGACCCAGTGGACACAGCTCGGACCGCGGGAACGCGAGCTCCTCGCAGTCCTGCGGCGCGCCGACGAACCCCTCGCCGCTCGCGACCTGCACGACGCGGTCGCGGACCGCGGCGACGACGTCGCGTACACGACGGTGAAGCGGACCGTCGACCGGCTCGTCGAGAAGGGGCTCGTCGACCGCGGCGCGGAGCGGCGCCGGGGGACGACGCGACACCGCTACCGCTTCGACGCCGAGGCCGCCCGCGACCGGCTCGTCCCGCAGATCGAAGCCGAGCTGCGGGCGGTCCTCGGCGATCGGGCGGTCGAGCGGATCGCGGTCCGAACGGACTCCGACGGCGACGGCGGAGCGGACGGCAGCGCCGACGCCACCACCAGACAATGACTTCCCAACCCAACGCCAGCGACGAGCCGACGGCACGAGCCGACGAACAGCGCGACGAGACGCCCGCGGACGCGGGCGAGACGGGACCGGCGGACGGACCGGACGCGGCCGACGGCGAGCCCGAGATCGTCGACGGGCGGACGATCGAGCACCTGCTCACCGACCACGAGCGCGACATCGCCTCGACCGCGGAGGGGACGGACGCGACCGCGGCGAAGCGGCCGAGCCTCGACCTGCCGCGCTTGGAGCTCGGGCGGCGCGACTTCATGAAGGCCGGCGCCGCCGTCGGGGCCATGAGCGGCCTCGCGGGCTGTACGAGTATCCTCGCGGACGAGGACGACGACTCCGGCGGCGCGGCCGGGAGCGGCGAGCACTCCGTCGCGCCCGGCGAGCACGACGAGTACTACGGCTTCCTCTCCGGCGGCCACACGGGCGAGATCCGCGTCGTCGGCCTCCCGTCGATGCGCGAGCTGATGCGGATCCCGGTGTTCCAGACGGAGAGCGCGCGCGGCTACGGTCACGACGCGAAGTCGAGCCGGATGCTTGAGGAGGAGGGCGACGGCCACGTGTGGGGGGACACCCACCACCCGCGCGTCTCGCAGACCGACAACGACTACGACGGCCGCTGGCTGTTCGTCAACGACAAGGCCAACGGGCGGATGGCCCGGGTCGACCTGGAGTACTTCGAGACGGACGCGATCACGAACGTCCCGAACTGTCAGGGCGTCCACGGCGCCTGTATGCAGCTGCCGGACACGCAGCTCGTCTTCGGCGTCGGCGAGTTCCGCGTCCCCATGCCGAACGACGGCCGGGACGTGCAGAGCCCGGACGAGTACGGCTCCGTCATCACCGCCATCGACCCCGAGACGATGGACGTCGAGTGGCAGGTCGAGGTCGACGGCAACATGGACAACGGGGACGGCGGCAAGGAGGGCCGCTGGTTCTTCGCCACCGGCTACAACAGCGAGGAGGGGACCACCGAGGGCGAGATGGCCCGCTCCGACCGCGACTACGTGAAGGCGTTCGACATCCCCGCGATCTGGGACGCCGTCGAGAGCGGCCAGTACGAGGAGATCAGCGGCGTGCCCGTCGTCGACGGGACGAAGGACAGCCCGCTGAACGAGGGCGACCGCCCGATCGTCCGCTACGTCGCGACGCCGAAGAGCCCGCACGGGGTCAGCGTGACGCCGAACGGGAAGTACGCCATCGCCTCCGGAAAGCTCGACCCGAGCTGTACCGTCATCGACATCGAGGCCATCGCCGAGGTCGACGACCCGCAGGACGCCATCGTGGGCCAGCCCCGTATCGGGATGGGGCCGCTCCACACCGCCTACGACGGGCGGGGCCACGCGTACACGACGACGTTCATCGACAGCGAGGTGGTCAAGTGGGACTACGAGGCCGCCGTCGAGGCCGAGGCCGGCTCCGAGGAGCCGGTCGTCGACCGCCACGACGTCCACTACAACCCCGGCCACCTCATCGCCGCGGAGTCGTACACGGCGTCGCCGCAGGGCGACTACCTCGTCTCGCTGAACAAGCTCTCGAAGGACCGGTTCCTGCCGGTGGGGCCGATCCACCCGGAGAACGACCAGCTGTTCCACATCGGCGACGACGACGCCGGGATGCAGCTGGTGAAGGACAAGCCGTCGTACCCCGAGCCGCACGACGCCAGCATCGTCCACAAGGACAAGATCGACCCCGCGAAGACGTGGGACCCGGACGACTACGAGCTGGAGTACGTCGCCGAGGGCGAGGAGTCCTTCGAGCGGGTCGACGACAGCACCGTCGAGATCGAGATGTGGGCGCGCCGCAACGAGTACGCGTTCCCGGAGGTCACGCTCCGGGAGGGCGACGAGGTCCGCCTCAAGATCTCGAACATCGAGACCACGAGCGACGTGATCCACTCGATCGCGATCCCGGAGTACGACATCAACCTCGCGCTGGCGCCGCAGGACACCCGCGAGGTGACGTTCACCGCCGACCAGCCGGGCGTGTTCTGGGCGTACTGCGCGTACTTCTGTAGCGCGCTCCACCTGGAGATGCGCTCGCGGATCCTCGTCGAGCCGTCCGCGTAGGGACCGAACAGCCACTCGACCACACCCCGACCCACCACCCCCCACCCTATGACACCCGCACTCGACCGACTGACCGAACTCAGACGGGCGCTGCCGCTGACGGCGGCGGTCCTGTTCGTCGCCGCGCTCGCGGTGCCCGTCTGGGAGATCGCCTTCGAGGCGCCCCAGTACCCGGACGGGCTCCTCGTGGAGCTGTACGCCTACCCGCGGCTCGGCGGCGACTTCGCCGAGGTGCAGGCGCTGAACCACTACGTCGGGTTCTACTACCCGGACCCGGTGTTCGTCGACCCGAACTACGCGGTCCACCCGGACGCGATCGCCGCGCCGGAGTGGATCCTCGGGCCGGTCCTGTTCCTCGCGGTGGCGGCCGCGGGGGTCTTCGTGGCGGTCGCGCCGACCGAGCGCAAGCTCCGCTACGGCCTCCTCGGCCAGCTCGTCGGGGCGACCGTGGCGTTCGTCGGCACGTTCGCGATCGTCCAGTACCGCCTGTACCAGGCGGGCCACGCGCTCGGGGAGGACGCGCCGGTCGTCGGCGTCGCGGAGTTCACCCCGCCGCTGTTGGGCGGCTACGAGATCGCCAACATCAGCGGGGTGGCGTGGTTCGGTCACGGGGGGTACATGACGGGACTGGGGTTCCTCCTGCTGGTCGCGGCGTACCTGCTCCGCGACTCGCAGGTCACCGTCGGCGAGGCCGCGGAGCGGCTCCGCGACCGCCTCGGGGGCGGGAGCGACGGCGACGGCCCCGACCGAGACCGGTCGAGCGACGAGCCGCCTGCGACCACCGACGAGCCCGGCGCGGAGGTGAACTGATGACCCGACGCCCGTCGGTCGCCGGCCTCGTCTCGGCGCGCGCGGTCTTCGTGGCCGCCGCCGTCGTGCTCGCGGCCGTCCTCGGCGGCGTCGCCGCGGCGGCGGGGGGTGGCGCCGTGTCCGGCGACGCGAGCGGGACCGAGGCGGCCAACGGCACCGACGGGCTCGTCGTCGACCCGCCGACGTACGACCCGGCGCGGCCGACGGCGACGGGGACCGCGACGGTCGTGAGCGACGGCGGAGGAAACGCGACCGACGGCGAGAACGCGACCGCCGGGACGTACGAGAGCCTGACCGCCGCGGTCGACGCCGCGGAGCCCGGAGACGCGGTCGAGCTCTCCGGCGTCTTCGAGCCGACGGAGCCGGTCGTCGTCGACGAGCCGAACGTGACGGTCCGGGCGAGCGAGACTCACGGAGCCCTGGTCGACGGGCGCGGCGAGGACAGCGTCGTCGTGTTGGAGGCGCCGAACGCCGCGATCGAGGGCGTCTGGATCCACGACACCGGCGAGGACCTCGAGTCGCAAGACGCCGGGGTGTACGTCGCCGGGAACGCCTCCGGGGCGACGCTCTCGGAGCTCTACCTCACCGACGCCGCCTTCGGCGTCTGGGTGAACGGCGCGGACGAGGTGACGGTCGCCGACTCGCGGATCGAGGGCACCGAGGCGCCGCGGTTCGCGAACCGCGGCAACGGGATCAACCTCTGGGAGACCGAGGGGAGCGAGATCCGCGACACCGAGATCACCGACGTGCGCGACGGGATCTACTACTCGTGGGCCTCCGACGTCGAGGCGACCGGGAACACGCTGTGGGACCTGCGCTACGGCGTCCACTACATGTACTCAGACGACAACCGGATCGCGGACAACGTCGCCTTCGAGAACGACGTGGGGTACGCGCTGATGGTCAGCGACTCCATCGAGGTCGTGAACAACACCGCGGTTGCGAACCGCGGGCAGAGCGGCCACGGGATCCTGCTCAAGGAGATCGACCGCAGCGTCGTCCGCGACAACCGCCTCGTCGCCAACGACGACGGGATCTTCCTCTACAACGCCCAGCACAACGAGGTCCGGGGGAACCTCCTGTACGCCAACGGGGTCGGGGTCCACCACTCCGCCGGGACCTCGGAGACGACCGTCGCCGGCAACGGGTTCGTCGAGAACGAGGAGCCGGTGTTGACGACGACCCGCGACCTCGTCGCCTGGAACGGCTCCGACCGGGGCAACTACTGGTCGGACGCCCGCGTCGCCGACGCCGACGGCGACGGCATAAGCGACACGCGGCATCGGCCGGCCGGCGCGGCCCAGCGGCTCGTGCAGGAGCACCCCGCCGCAGCGGTCTTCGCGGACGGCCCGGCGTTCGACGCAATCCGGCTGGTCGAGAGCCGGTTCCCCGCGGTCGAGACCGCCGGGGTCGTCGACCACCGCCCGCTCGCCGACCCCGTCCACGACGTCGAGCCGTATCGCCCGTACGCGGCGGCCGTCGACGCGACCGTCGAGTACGACTCGGACCCGGGAGACGACCACCACCAGCGGCACCAGTAACCATGCGCATCGATATTAAGCACGTTCACAAGCGGTACGGCGACGTCGAGGCCCTCGCCGGGCTCGACCTCACGGTCGAATCGGGCGACGCGTACGGCCTCGTGGGAACCAACGGCGCCGGCAAGTCCACGCTGTTCGGGCTGATCGCCGGCCGCGAGCGCCCCGACGCGGGGACCGTCTCGGTCGGCGGCCGCGAGGTCGGCGAGATCGGGTGGCGGATCCGCGAGGCGATCGGAATCTTACCCGAGGAGCCCGGCTTTCCGCCGGGCGAGACGGGGCGCGAGACCCTGCGCTTCCACGCCGACGTCCGCGGAGTCGGGTCGGGCCCGGAGGACGCCGCCGAGCGCATCGCCGGCGCGGCCGCGACGGTCGGGCTCGCCGAGGCGATCGACCGCCCCATCGACGGCTACTCGAAGGGGATGCGCCGCCGGCTCGGGCTGGCGGCCGCGCTCCTCGCGAATCCGGCGGTGCTCCTGCTCGACGAGCCGACCGCGGGGCTCGACCCGAACGGCGTCGCCGCGCTCCGCGAGGTCCTGACCCGCGTGCGTGACGAGACGGGTGTGACACTGCTCATGGCGACCCACGCGCTGCGGGAGGCCGAGCGCGTCTGCGACCGCGTCGGCGTCCTCGACGACGGGCGGCTGGTCGCGGAGGGGACGCCCGACGGGCTCGCCGCCGACCACGAGGCCGGTCTCGAAGGCGCCTTCGTCTCGCTCACCGGGGGTGGTCGAGATGCCTGAGCGCGGGCGCGGAGCCGCGCCCGAGGACGGCGAGGCGCCCGACGCCGACACGGCGTCTGACTCGGACCCGGCCCCGGACGGCGGCGTCGTCGTCGACGGCTCGACCGCCGCCTCGCGGACGGACGCTTCCGCGGAGGCGACGGAGAGGGAGACGGAGACCGCGGACGAGACCGCGACCGACGCCGAGGGGATCTCCGTTCCCCTCCCGCGTCCCGGGATCGTCCTCCGGATCGCTCGCCGCGAGACCCGGCTGACCGCCCGCCGGGGGTGGGCCGTCGCGCTGACGGTCGTGTTCGCCGCGTTCGGGCTCCTGCTGGCGACGTTCAGCGGGTCGAGCGTGGCGCCGACCGGCTACGAGCCGGTCGTCGCGAGCTACGTCGAACTGGCGACGTACCTCGTCCCGCTGGCCGCGCTGGCGTTCGGTCACAGCGCGATCGTCGGCGCGGCGGAGCGCGGGCGCCTCGGGGTCGTGTTGACGCTGCCCGTTTCGCGGGTCGAAACCGCGATCGGCGTGTACGCCGGGCGGGCCGCGGTGCTCTCGGCGTCGGTCGTCGTCGGCTTCGGCGTCCCCGGGCTGCTCCTCTTGCGGGGGTTCGGGCTCGCCGGCTGGCCGACGTTCGCGTGGTTCCTGTTCGCGACGGTCGCCGTCGCCGTCGCGCTCCTCGGGCTGGGGGTGGCGATCTCCGCGGTCGCGCCGACCTCGACGGTCGCGCTCGCGGGCGCCCTGCTCGTCTGGGCGTGGTTCGCCCTAGTCCACGACCTGCTCGCGCTCGGCGTGCTGGCCGCGCTCGACGGCGCGGGGCGGTTCGTCGCCGTCGCGGTGGCCGCGAACCCGGTCTCGACGTACCGGCTGCTCGCGCTCGCCCCGACCGACGCCGGCGGTGCGGGGCTCGCGGCCGCGCTCGACGGCAGCGGTCTCTCGGTCGGCGTGCTCGTGGCCGTCCTGCTCGGGTGGGTCGCGGTCGCGACGGGCGTCGCCGCGGTGGCGCTCCGCTCGAAGCGGAAATAAAACGCCCCGCGTGTCTTTTGAACCCATCCGTCTCGTCGAGCCGCCGCTACGTGACTAAGTTCCAGGCCGCGTCGGTCACGCGCTGCCGTCGGCGGCGTCGGTCACGCGCTGTCGTTAGCGCCGTCGGTCACGCGCTCTCGTTGGCGCCGTCGGCTGAACCGCTGATCCTCCGGGCCGTCTCGACCCACTCGTGGTCCGGGAACGGCTCCGGACGGACGGCGTAGGTGTACCGGGGTTCGCCCTCGGCGTCGAGCGCGAGGTCGAACGCGTAGATGATCCCGTCCTCGACGCCGAGCTCGAGGGAGGCCTCGACGGCCGGGGTGGCCCGCGAGTCCTCGGGCTCCGCGTCCGAGAGCCGGTACGCGACGACGGGGACGCCGTGGTGCGTCGCCGTGCCGACCGCCTCCCAGCCGTACGGCTCGACCATCTCCGTGTGTCGGCCGATGTTCGTGGGAGCGATCTGACCGTACTGCGGGTCGTACCGGTAGTACGCGTCGGTCGCGTCGTGATACGTGAACTGCGGGTCCGACTCCCACTCGTCGCGCGGCTGGTGGTCCGGCAGTCCGTCGGCGGGCTGGACGTACGCGTACGCGTCGCCGTTTCGGTAGTCCTTCGCGCCGTACCACAGCTCGGAGATCACCTCTCCGGTGGACGAGTTCACGTAGTAGTCGCCTTCGACGCGGCGACGGTCGGGCGGCTCGTCGAAGACGATCGCGTACGAGTCCCAGTGGTCCCTCGGCGCGTGCAACGGCGTCTCGTCGTCCGACTCGAGCGTCGTGAAGTCGATACCGTCCGGTCCCGCACCGTCGGGGTACTCCTCCGGGAGCTCCGACTGCCCGTTCGATCCCGACTCGTCGGCTCCCCGTATCCCGTCGGTACAGCCGGCGAGGCACGAGACTCCGACTCCGAGTGCTGAGAGGAGGGCACGGCGTTCCATGCCGGAGATATTGTCGTATCAATGAAATATCTTCCGGACCGCGGCCGCGGGCCGCCGGCTCGCGGGCGAACCGGCCGGCTCCCGGCGCGGTCATCGATCCACTCCCGGCCCGATCATCGGTCGTCGGCGTCTGTCGCCTCCGAGGGCGTCGTCGCCGCCGATCCGACTCCGCCGAATATCGCGGTCCCGCCGTGCCGGACGACGGTCGCGACCATGTTGCCGGCGAACAGCAGCGCGCCGGCGACGACGAGCGCGCCGCCGAGGGGTCGGACGAGGCCCTCGGCGGACCCGCCGACCGCTCCGACCGACGCGACGGCGGGCGAGACCGCGGCCGCGAGCAGGAGGCCGGCGCCGAGGACGGTCGCGGCGAGGTCGACCGCGGCGACGCGGGCGTGGTAGAGGTCGTCGATGGCGGGGACCCGTTCCAGCCCGACGCGGTCGGCGTATCGGTCGAGCCAGACGATGAAGGGGACGACGTGGTAGAGGCTCCCGACGACGACGAAGCCGACGAGCGCGCCGAGCAGGACGGGACCGACCGCGGGATGCCCGAACCGGACGGCGGGCCCGAGGGGGTCGACGGTCCACGTCGCGGCCGCGGTCGCGCTCCACGCGAGCGTCGCGACGGCGACGACGGCGTACCGCGAGAGCATCGGCGTCGCCGTCGCCGTCGCGTCGCGGAGCCGCCGGAGGAGTATCCCCCCGGCGACCGCCGCGCCGCCCGCGGCGAGCAACCCGCCGGCGGTCGCGAGGGGAGCGACCGCGAACAGCCGCCCGGCGGCGAGCAGGGTCACGCCGGCCGGGTACGCCGCGGTCTCGACGCGCGCGAGCCGGTCCTCGACCGGGAGCGCGTCGGTCTGGGTGAACATCGGGCCGAGCTGGTACAGGGCGCCGAAGACGGTCGTGAGGACGACGCCGAGGACGGCGAGCGTGACGTGCGCGTCGACGACCGCGGTCCGCGAGAGGCCGAGCGGGGCGAGCACGCCCCAGCGGTAGTCGGCCGCGAGGCTCCCCCCGAGGACCGCCGCGAGCGCGAGGAAGCCGAGCGCGAGCGCGAAGTGCCCCTCCGTGACGTCGAGGGGACGGGCGCGCCAAAGGGTCCTCGCGAGGTTATAAACGAACGCGGCGAATCCGAGGAGGATGAGCCCGGCGAACAGCGCCGCGTCGGCCGGCCGGCCGATCCACAGCCCGCCGGCGAACCCGCTCACGCCGACCGCGACGGCGACGAGCTGGAGCGTCGCCAGCCGGTCCGAGTGGAGCTCGACCCCCGACCAGACCGGGACGAACTGGGTCATCGCGCCGAGGACCGTGAGACACACCCACCCGACGAGCAGCAGGTGGGCCGCGGCGATTCGGCCGAGGCCCGCTCCGGCTCCTTCGATCCCGACGACTCGCGTGAGCGCGAGCGCTCCCCCGGCGGCGAGGAACGCCAGCGCGACGAGGAAGTGTCGGAGGGGAATCGTGGTCGGCGGGCGCGTCGAGGTCGTGAGATCGCCGGGGACGCCTCGCATGTCCCCGCGTACGGTCCGCGCGTCCGTGGTCACGTCCCCGAACGCGTTCGGGGGTCCGGCCGCCCATCGACGAACGACGGCCCCCGAACAGGTTCGGGGTAAACGACGGGCGCGCGGAGAACGAACTCAGGTCCATGTCACGGGAGACAGCGGCCCTCGAGGAGACCGACGCGCCGACGGACCGGCCGGTCGAGACGCTCGACGTCGCCGACCTCGGCCCGCCGGAGCCGCTTCGGCGGACGCTCGAACTGCTCGCCGACCTGCCGGCCGAGACCGTTCTCGTCCAGCGCAACGACCGAGTTCCGCAGCTCCTGTTCCCGAAGCTCGACGACCGCGGCTACGCGCACGACGCGGTCGAGACGGACGACGGCGTCGTCACGGCGATTTGGGTCGCGAACGGCGAGGCGGCGACAGACGGCGAGGCGGCGACAGACGGCGAGGCGGCGACAGACGGCGGAGCGACGACGGACGGGGAGACGACGACGGACACTCAGAGCGCCGCGGGGGCCGGCCGATGAGCTTCCTCGGCGGCTCCGAGCCCGAGTTCGACGACGAGAACGAGTTCGTGTCGGAGCACGTCCCGAAGCCGGGCGCCTTCCTCGCGGACCGCGACGTCCTCGCGGGCGAGGACCACGTCGCCGTGCACCGTCACGCCGCGGACGCCTTCGAGGAACACGGCGTGTACGACGCCACGTTCGGCTACAACCTCGCTCGGCTCAACCTCGACCCGCGGCATCCGGACGCCGGATTCCGCTACGCCGAGGAGGCCGACGACCCGACGACGCTCCGCGCCGAGTTCACGCCGACGACGGCGTTCTGTCCGCAGGCGGAGCCGCTGGCGGTGGGCGCCTTCCGCGCGTTCGACGCCGTCGCGGACCACGGCTACGACCTGGTCCGGGTGCGCGTCGACCCCTCGCTCAACGGGAGCGAGGCGGTCAACGACCGGCTCGAACGGCTCGAGTCCGGCGACGGCGAGGTGGGTGACGGCGGGGCGAGTGACGACGACCGGGCCGACGCCGACCCGGCAGGCGTCGATCGAACGGGCGCTCAGGACGACGACGGCGCGGGCGGTCCGACGACCCCCTTCTGAACGCCGCTGGCGGTTTCCGTCGCGGAGTCGAGCGAGACGCACCGCCGCGGGCCGCGTCGGTCGAACATGTTCCCGCGAACGTGCATGTCGGACCGCCGCGTGCGATCGGATATGAACGACGCCGAATCGGTGCTCGACGTCCGCGAGCGCGACGATCCGCCGTTTCCGGTCATCAGCGACGCGCTCGACGAGCTCGGGCCGGACGAGCGGTTGCGGCTCGTGAACGACTTCGAACCGGCCCCGCTGTACGACGTGCTGGCGGACCGCGGCTTCGAACACGAGACCGAACGGATTACCGACGACGAGTGGCACGTCACGATAGAGCCCGCCTGAACGGAGGGAGACGCTCGCACCTCCCTCGACCCCTTTTATACTCCGCCCCGAATAGTTCGCCTCCCGACGCCGCGGCACGGGAATTCCCGCCGAAGGTATTCCCCCTACTACCCTACGCCGAAGCGCATGACCCGACGCACACTCGACCGGCGAACGTTCGTTCGAACGACTGCGGCGCTCGGTGTGACCACCGCGCTCGCCGGCTGCGGCGGTAGCGGCGACGGCGGCGACGGCGGCAGCGGCGGCAGCGACGGAAGTGACGGCAGCGACGGTAGCGACGGAAGTGACGGCAGCGACGGCGGCAGCGGCGACCAGCAGTACCTCTCCGAGGAGCCGGACTACGGCGGCTTCCTCGACGACGCCACTAACTACGAGCGGACGGCCGACATGACGGACGCCGACTCAGTGACCGTCGACGTCGGCGCCGGCGACGGACTGGCGTTCGGCCCGGCGGCGGTCGCGGTATCGTCCGGGACGACCGTCACCTGGGAGTGGACTGGGGAGGGCGGACAGCATAACGTCGCCGGCTCCGACGGTAACTTCGAGAGCGAGACCGTCGGCGAGGCGGGCCACACGTTCGAGCACACCTTCGAGGAGTCCGGCGTGCACGCCTACGTCTGTACCCCCCACGAGGCGGTCGGAATGAAGGGCGCGGTGTACGTGGAGTAACGCCGCGGCGACCGAGCGACGATTCCGACCGACGACTGCGACCGAGCGGCGATTCCGACCGACGACTGCGACCGAGCGGCGATTCCGACCGACGACTGCGACCGAGCGACGACCCGGCCGACGATTCCGACCGACGACCGCGACTGACAGCTGGCCGCGACTGACCGACGACCCGGCCGACGACCGCGACCGACCGACGACCGACCACCCACCCATGCCCCAAGCACGCCTCCTCGTCGACCTGCCCGACGGACCGTGGATAGCCGACGTCTCGCGCGAGTTCCCCGACGCGGGGTTCCGCGTGCTCACCGCGGTCCCCGGCGAGAGCGCCGGCTTCGCCTTGGTCAGAGTCAGCGCCCGCGACGTCGACGCGGTCCTGTCGGCGATGGAGTCCCACGACGCGCTGGCCTCGGTGTCGGTGATGGCGCGGGAGGACGGCGTCGCGACCGTCCGGATCGAGACCGACGCGCCGCTGCTGTTGCTGGCCGCGAAGCGCTCCGGGCTCCCGATCGAGATGCCGCTGGACATCGAGGACGGCGTGGCGGAGGTCGAGGTCACCGGCGAACACGAGCGCGTCGCAGAGATGGGCCGGCGGCTGAGCGACCTCGGTCTGGAGTTCGAGGTCGAGCGCGTGCGGCAACGCGTCAACCCCGCTCGCCTGTTGACGGACCGACAGCGGGAACTACTGCTCGCGGCCGTCGACCTCGGCTACTACGACGTGCCGCGCCGAGCCACCCTGACGGAGGTCGCGGAGCACGTCGGCATCGCGAAGTCGACCTGTAGCGAGACGCTCCAGCGCGTCGAGCGGACGGTGGTCCGGGAGTTCGTCGACGACCTGCCCAGTCACCCCGTCGACGAGGAGACGGAGGTCGCGGCCGTCGATCCGTAGACCGGCTCGGCCGGGACCGCGGCCGCACCGTCCGTCGCCCCGGACAATCGCCGACGGCCCCAGACAGCTACTCTCGATCCCTGACGACCACCGACCCCTGACGACTACCGACCCCTGACGACCACCGACGACACACCCATGACCGCATCCACCGACGACCACGACCACGACGAGACCGCCGAACCGATCACCGACCGAGTCCACGACAACTCCTGGTCAGCGAACCTGGAGACGCCGAAGTACGCCGGGGCCCCGGAGCTCGCGGTCCGCGACGCGCTCGCGGCGATCGACCACACGACCGCCGGAAACCACGTCAACCTGGTCACTCACGGCGACCTCGGCCACCCCGAGGAGTTCCTCTACGACGCGCTCCGGGAGGAGCGCGGCGACGTCGACCCAGAGTACGTCGAACGGTGCGGCTGCGGCGGTCACGTCACCCGCGTTGACGTTCCCTGAGACGCGGACGATCGGACGGGGGCGAACGCGGGCCGAACGGACCGATACCTCCCGGCCGGCGGTGCCGAGAGCGGGCATCCGCCGCCATTCTTAATTCGTCCGCGGCGTAGGTGCGGGTGTGTCCACCGAGCCGACGCTGCCGTTCGCTGACGGACCCGAACCGATCGGCGGGTTCGTCGATCCGGTGCTCGTGGACCCGACTCCGTCGCTGTTGACGGCGGTCGTCGAGGCGTACCGCGCGGCGGCGCCGGAGGTCGTCGAGCCGTCCGTCCAGACGCTGCGAGCCGAGGCGTCGGGTGGTGATTCACCGGCCGCGACGGAGGCTCCCGCCGCAACGGGAGACCGCCCCGACCGGTCGGACACGCTCTCCTCGTCGCTCCCGGCGCTCGCCGTTCTCGCGAGCGACCGCGCGGTCGACGCCGTCACCGACGGATTCCGACCCGCGAGCAGGCTCGCGGCGCTCGCGGAGACGGGCGCGGTGGAGTTCCTGACGCTGACGGAGCCGCAGCCGAACGCGGCGCTCGTCGGTCGGGAAACGGGGTCCGTGCTCGTCGCCGGCGGATACCGAGACGGCGTCGATGCGAGCGCCGACTCGCCGGCGAGGTGGTGTCGCGTGGGCGACGATCCGGCGCTCCGGGAACGCTACGTTCCGCTCGTCGAATCGGCCGAGGAGCGCCGCCTGCGAACGCCGAGCCGCCGGCGGATGCACGAGTCGGTCCGGGAGCGCTGCGGCGTCGCCGTCGCGGACGACGTGGTCCGGGCGATCGACCCCGGAGCCGTCGAGGGCGACGGCGTCGCGGGCGCCGCGGACGCCGCGATCGAACCCGACGAGCCGGACCTGGCCGACGCGCGGCGTCGCGCGTACGTCGTCGGCGTCCGCCACGGCGCGCTCGACCGCGACCTGCGTCGCGCCTGCGAGGAGGCCGGCCTCGGGAGCTCGGCGACGTTCACGCGGATCAAACGGGAACTCCGGGAGGCGGGACTGCTCGCGACGGAGTCGGTCCCGCAGCCGGTCGGCCGCCCCCGTGAGCGGCTGGTCGCTCGCGGCGCGCTCGCCGACGCCGACGGTCCGAGCGAGGCCGTCGCCGCGGCGCTGGACGCGGTCGAATAACTGATGAAATGAATAAAACGGATGCGGCGCGGCGGTGACCGGTCTCAGTCGTCCTTCGTCTTGATGTCGGCCGAGAGCCCCTGCGCCATCTCGATCTCCTTCGAGTTGTTCAGGGTCCACGCGGTGCGGTCGGTGACCGCCTCGATGGCCTCTCGGGCGGAGGGGTAGCCGTTGCCGGACTTCTTGACGCCGCCGAAGGGGAGCTGGACCTCGGCGCCGATACAGGGGAGGTTCCCGTACGCCAGCCCGATCTCGGCGCGGTCGCGGTAGTAGTTGATCTGCCGGTAGTCCTCGGAGACGATCGCGCCGGCGAGCCCGTACTCGGTGTCGTTTTGGATCTCGACCGCGCGCTCTATGTCGCCGTCGTACTCGAGGAGGGCGACGTGCGGTCCGAACACCTCCTCGTGGGTACACCGGAGGTCTTCGTCGGGGTCGGCCTCGTAGACGAACGGCCCGATCCAGTGGCCCTCCTCGTGGCCGTCGGGGATCTCGTCGGCGTCGAGGTCGGTGCGGTCGACGAGGACGTTCACGCCCTCATCGCGGGCGAGCTGGTTGTACTCGGCGACCTTCTCGTGGTGTTCCGCCTCGATGAGCGGCCCCATGAACGTGTCCTCCTGGAGCGGGTCGCCGACGGCGACGCTCTCGGCGACCTCGACGAACCGCTCTTTGAACTCGTCGTACACGTCGGTGTGGACGATCAGGCGCTCGGAGGAGACGCAGCGCTGGCCGGTGGTCTTGAATGAGGACATCACCGCGGAGTGGACCGCGACGTCGAGGTCCGCCTCCTCCGTGACCACGATCGCGTTCTTGCCGCCCATCTCGCAGGCGGCGCGCTTGCCGGCGACGCCGCCGAGCTTGTCCTGGATCAGGTGGCCGACCTCGGCGGAGCCGGTGAAGATGACCGTCTCGACGTCGTCGTTCTCGACGATCGCGTTGCCGGCGTCGCCGAACCCCTGTACCATGTTGAACACGCCGTCGGGGATCCCGGCGTCGTCGAACATCTCCGCGATGATCTGCGCGCACCACGGGGTCTGCTCGGCCGGCTTGAAGACGACGGTGTTCCCCTCCACCAGCGCGATGGCCATGTGCCAGTAGGGGATGGCGACGGGGAAGTTCCACGGGGTGATACAGCCGGTGACGCCGCGGGGTTTCCGCCGCATGTACGCGTCCTTCGACGGGATCTCCGAGGGGACGATGTCGCCCGACGGGTGGCGGGCGTCGCCCGCGGCCCACTCGACCATGTGCGCGGCCTCGACCACGTCGGCTTTCCCCTCGCTGATCTCCTTCCCGCACTCCTTGGTGACGATCTCGCCCAGCTCGTCGGTTCGCTCGCGCAGCTCGTGGTACACGTCCCAGAGGTACTCTGCGCGCTGGATCCGGGACAGCTCGCGCCACTCGTCGAACGCCTCGTCCGCCGCGTCGACCGCGCGGTCGACGTCCTCGGGGGCGCCGCGCCGGAACTCGCCGAGGGACTCCCCGGTCGCCGGGTTCTCGCTCTCGAACGTCTCCGAGCCCTCGCCCGAGACCCACTCTCCGTCGATGTAGTGTTGATACGGTTGCGCCATGGGCGGTCGTTTCCGCCGCCACGTTCAAATATCCCACCCGACCATGGTCGGCAGAGCCTTTGTGATGCGGTACCATTGAAACGGTACTAATGGCAACGACCGACGCGAACGGGGCGGAGGAGTGGGCCGGGACTCGACTGACGCTCGACCTGTGGCATCCGAACTGCTGGGCGATCGACGCGACGAGCAGCACCGACGGCGGCGTCCTCGCGCACGCCATCTACAACTCGCCGCGGACCGACGCCGACGCGCCGAACTCGGTGAACGGCCTGTTCACCGCGTTCGCCGACACGAACGAGGAGGTCGAGGAACTGCTCGACGCGATCCGCGACTCCGACCGCGCGGGCAACCTCCTCGAACTGAAGGAGCGATTCGGACGCGCGCGGGACGCGCCGGGCAACGTCGTCCGCGAGTTCTTCCTGGAGTACGACCCGGCCGACATGGTGTGTCCGACGCTGCTCGAACACGGCTTCGTTCACAGCGCGCCGGTCCGGATCGAGGACGGCCGCGAGGAGTGGCAGGTGTGTTTCGTCGGCGAGCGCACCGACATCCGGGAGTCGCTCGACGGCGTTCAGGCGGACTCCGGCGCCGAAGTGACCGTGGAGTCGATGTCGTCGTCGGGGTACGCGGGGCGCACGCCCCGCGAGCAGCGGCTCGACACGCTGACGACGACCCAGCGCGAGGTGTACGAACACGCCCGCGAGGCCGGGTACTACGAGTGGCCCCGCGAGGCGTCGACCCGCGAGCTCGCCGAGGAGCTGAGCGTCTCGAAGACGACGCTGCTCGAACACCTCCGGAAGGCGGAGTCGAAGCTGTTGGACCCGTAGCTCGGGCAGACGCTCGCCCGATTCCCGAAGCCCGCTCGGTTCCCGAGGGCCGCTCAGTTTTTGAGGGCCGCTCAGTTCCCGACGATCGCCCGCAGCGCGAACAGCGCGTTCGACTTGCGTTCCCGGATCCGCCGGTAGAAGTAGGAGAACCACTTGGAGCCGTACGGGATGTACTGGTACACCTCCGCGTCGGTGTCGGGGTCGGCCGCGAGCTCGAACTGCGCCGACTCCCGGACGCCGGTCAGCATCTGCACCTCGTAGGGGGTCCCGTGGTCGGCGTACAGCTCCGTCGCGTACTCGATCATCGCCGGGTCGTGGCTCCCGACGGCGACGCCGCCGTCGAACGCCCCGAACATGTACGCGAGGCAGTCGCGGTACGACTCGTCGACGCGGGCCTTCTTTTTATATGACAGCTCGGCGGGTTCGTCGTACGCGCCCTTGACCAGCCGGACCTTCCCGGGGAGGTCGGCGAGCCGTTCGAGGTCGTCCCGAGTCCGCTTCAGGTTCGCCTGCACGCAGACGCCGACGTTACCGTCCGTCTCGACCGCGTGTCGCTCGAAGGCGTCGAGCGTCACGTCCGTGGTCTCGTGGTCCTCCATATCGATCCAGACGAACGTGCCGCTCTCGTCGCCGTCGGAGCCGTCGTCGCCGTCGGTCGCCGTCGGGGCGTTGGCCGCCTCGACGATGCGCGCGAGGTTCTCCTCGAAGACGCGGTCGCCGACGTCCAGCCCGATCTGGCTCGATTTCACCGAGACGCAGGCGTCGACGTCGCGTTCCGCGATCGCCTCGACGAGGTCGACGTACGCGTCGGCGTCGGCGTCGGCGGGGGGTCGCTCCTCGTAGTGTTCCCCGAGCAGGTTCAGGATGCCGGCCACGCCGCGGTCGTTGAGCCCCTCGACGTGGGCGAGCGCCGCCTCGGGAGTCTCTCCGGCGACAAAGTTACTCGCGATGGGCGGAATCATGTGCAGACAGCGGATCTCCACCCGTATATATGGGCACCCGACCAATTGTTGTGAGGTCCTTGAAAACGAATAAAACGCCGTGACGGACCGCGCGGCGGCCGAGGGGAACATCTGCGGCCGGCCCGACCATGGACGGGCCGGGGTTAAGATACCCGGATGGCAACTGAAATATCAGGTCACATATGTCACGAGATACCACGGACGTGGCGGACCGGCGTACGCTGCTGAAACTGACCGGCGGTGCGGGGCTCCTCGCCCTGTCGGGCTGTCTGAGCACGACCGACGACGGCGGGGACGGGAGCGACGACTCCGACGGAGGCGACGGCGATGACGGGAGCGACGGCGACGACGGCTCCGACGGCTCCGACGGCGATGACGGGAGCGACGGCGACGACGGCGGGGAGTCGATGGATCCGTACGAGATCGGGATGGTCGACTCGCTGACGGGGTCGCTGTCGGCGTTCGGCGAGCGGAACCAGCGCGGCGCCGAGATGGCCTTGAGCCGCGTCAACGACGTCGGCATCGACGGGCGAGAGCTCTCGCTGGCCGTCGAGGACTCCGAGAGCGAGAACCAGGGCGGGATCGCCGCCGCACAGAAGCTCGTCAACCAGGACGGCGTCCCGTTCCTCATCGGCGCGGTCGGCTCGGGCGTCTCGCTCGCCATCTACGAGAGCGTCGTCGAGGGGACCGACGTCGTCCAATTGAGCCAGAACTCCACCGGCCTCAGCCTCACCGACTTCCCGGGACTGCTCCGGATGTCGCCGTCCGGTCGCAGCCAGTCGCTGGCGCTGTCGAACATCATCGCCGACGACGGGTACGACGAGGTCGCGGTCACCTACGTCAACAACGATTACGGGCAGAGCCTCACCGACGCGTTCGTGAACGCGTACGACGGCGACGTCGTCTACAACAACCCCCACGACCAGGAACAGCAGTCGTACTCCAGCGTCATCTCGGAGATGAACGGCTCCGGCGCGGACGCGTGGCTGTTCATCACGTATCAGGCCGAGTTCGCGACGATGGTCAACGAGGCGTTCTCCTCCGGATACGAGGCGCAGTTCTACGGCGCCGACTCCGTCTCCGGCGACAGCGTCCTCGAGAACACGCCCGAGGGGAGCATGAACGGCATGAAGATCGTCGTTCCCTCCGCGCCGATCGAGGAGGAGAACTACCAGGAGTTCGCGTCCGCCTTCGAGTCGGAATACGGCCAACAGCCGACGTCGTGGGCGTCGTACGCCTTCGACTGCGTCATCAACGCCGCGCTCGCGATCCAGGCGGCCGACGAGTTCACCGGCGCGGCGCTCCAGGAGACCGTCCGGCGCGTCTCCGGCCCCGAGGGCGAGACGGTGACGTCGTTCGCGGCCGCGAGCGAGATCCTCGCGAACGGCGGCGGGCCGGACGACGTCGACTATCAGGGGGTCAGCGGCCCCATCGACTTCAACGAGGACGGGGACCCGGTCGGTTTCCTGCAGGTCCTCGAGGTCCAAGACCACGCGTACGAAGGCATCGACTTCGTCGAAGGCTAATCCCGACCCATGACCGTCCTCGGATACCTGGCCAACGGGCTGGTGTTCAGCAGCATCATCGTCCTCGGGAGCATCGGGCTGTCGCTCGTGTACAGCATCGCCGACTTCGCGAACTTCGCGCACGGCGACACGATGACCATCGGCGCGTACGCGGCGCTCGTGACGTTCGGCGCCGTCGGCGGGCTCGGCGGCGCGGTGCTCGGGCTCCCGTTCGGCTTCTTCTTCGCGCTCGTCGTCGGGATCGCCGCGGCCGCGGTCGTGGCGGTCGCCACCGAGAAGCTGATCTACGAGCCGCTCGACATCGACTCGATCGGCCTGCTGATCACGTCGATCGGGATCGCGTTCATCTACCGCGCGCTGATCCAGATCCGGTTCGGGTCTGACTTCACGCGGTTCGACATCCGGGCGCAGCGACCGATCGAGTCGCTGGTGCCGTACGGCGTCCGGGTGACGCTCCACGACGTCGCGATCGTCGGCTCGGCGGTGGTGCTCGTCGTCGGGCTCCACGTGCTGCTCCAGTACACCGACCTCGGCCGGAAGATGCGCGCGATGGCCGATAATCCCGACCTCGCGCGGGTCAGCGGGATCCGAACGAAGCGAGTCAAGCTCTGGACGTGGGTCATCGGCGCCGGCCTCGCCGGCGCGGGCGGCGTGTTCCTCGGGCTGTTCAACCAACTCGCGCCGCGGATGGGGTTCAACCTCCTCCTAGTCATCTTCGCCGCGGTGATCCTCGGCGGGATCGGCTCCGTCTACGGCGCGATGGCGGGCGGCTTCCTCATCGGCATGATAAACCAGCTAACGCCGTTCTTCTCCACCGTCGTCGAAGCGCTCCCGATCTGGCCGGGGTGGCTCGCGGCGGCGCTGGAGAGCCTGATAAGCATCGAGTACGCGAACGCCATCGCGTTCGTGATCATGGTCGCGGTGCTGCTCGTCCGGCCGAACGGTATCGCCGGGGAGGCGGCCACATGAGCGCCCTCACCGATCCGAAGGGGGCGATCGCGGAGCTGACCCGCCCGGAGGGGTGGGTGCTCGGCGTCAGCGTCGCGTTCCTGCTGTTCCTGCTCGCCGCGCTGCTCACGGGCGCGCTCGGGCCGACCTACTTCCTGTTCCTCGTCGGACTGGCGGGAATGTACGCGCTGCTGTCGTTCGGGCTGAACGCCCAGTGGGGGTTCACCGGCCTGATCAACTTCAGCGTCGCCGCGTTCTTCGGGATCGGCGCGTACGGCTCCGCGCTGATGACCGCGAGCGGCTCGCCGATCGCGGGCGGGTTCAACCCGCTCGTCGGACTCGCGGTCGCGCTCGTCGTCGCGCTCGCGCTCGCGCTGCTGATCGGGATCCCGACGCTCCGGCTCCGGGCCGACTACCTCGCCATCGCGTCGCTCGGGCTCGCGGAGGTCATGCGGCTGATCGTGCTCAACGAGCGGTGGCTGACGAACGGCAGTGCGGGAGTCCGCGGGATCCCGGGGTTCTTCAAGGGCTGGCCCGTGCTGTCAACGTTCCCGGAGGCGATGCCTGGGCTCCGCCTCGAGATCGTTCCGGGATCGCCCATCTTCCTCGAGGCCTCGTTCTGGCAGGCCCTGCTGAACGTCCTGTTGGTGCTCGCGTTCGCGGGGGCGGTGTACGTAATCCTCCGGCGCGCGCACCGGTCCCCGTGGGGTCGCGTGCTCCGCACGATCCGATCCGACGAGGACCTCGCGCGGGCGCTCGGGAAGAACACGTACTCGTTCAAGATGCAGTCGTTCGTCCTCGGCAGCCTGATCATGGCGCTGGCCGGCGTGTTCTACACGCACCTGAACCTGTACGTCGGGCCGGGCGACCTGGACCCGATCACGACGTTCTACGCGTGGGTCGCCGTGATCTTAGGCGGCAGCGGCTCCAACCGCGGGGCGCTGTTCGGCGGGGTCGTGATCGTCACCATCCGCGAGGGGACGCGCTTCCTGAACGACGTGGCGCTCCCGATCGACCCCGCGCCGCTGCGGCTGCTGCTGATCGGGGTCGTGATCGTCGCCGTCATGCGCTACCGGCCGCAGGGAATCCTGCCGCCGCAGCGCGAGCTGATCTGGCCGAGCGCGGTCGACGGAGGCGGGGCGCCCGAGACGCCGGACAGCGGCGTCCGGGAGCGCAAGGGAGGTGGGGGCGATGAGTGAGGGCGCCCTCCCCAAGGACGACGCCGTCCTCCGGGTCGACGACCTTCAGAAGTCGTTCGGCGGGCTCGCGGCGACCGACCACGCGACGTTCGCCGTCGAGCGCGGCACGATCACCGGGCTCATCGGCCCGAACGGCGCCGGAAAGTCGACGCTGTTCAACCTCATCTCCGGCTTCTACGAGCCGGACGGCGGGACCGTGGAAGTGAACGGGACCGACGTGACCGGCATGGAGCCGTACCAGGTCGCCGAACACGGGCTCATCCGGACGTTCCAGACCCCGCGCAAGCTGGAGGGGATGACGGTCCGCGAGGCGATGCTGGTCGGCCCGCGGAACCAGCCCGGCGAGTCGTTTCTCAGGCTGTTCGCCTCGCCCGGCTCGGTCGGCGAGAGCGAGTCGGCGAACCTCGCCGACGCGGAGCGGATCCTCGAGGAGTTCGAGATCGACCACCTCGCGGCGCAGCCCGCGACCGACATCTCCGGCGGCCAGATGAAGCTCGTCGAGCTCGCACGCGCGATGCTCGCCGAGCCGGAGGTCCTCCTGCTCGACGAGCCTGTGGCGGGGGTGAACCCGACGCTCGCGAAGAAGCTGAAGTCGCAGATCCGTAGGCTCAACGAGCAGGGGACGACGTTCCTGCTCATCGAACACGACATGGAGTTCGTGATGGACCTGGCGGACCCGATCGTCGTCCTCGATCAGGGGCACGTCCTCACCGAGGGGACGCCGGACGGGGTCCGCGGCGACGACCGCGTCATCGACGCGTACCTCGGAGGCGGCGCATGAGCGACGACACCATCGGCCCCGCGGAGGGGGCTCACGGCGGAACCGGGCCCGCGGAAGCGGCCGGCGACGGAACCGATCCCGTGCTCTCGCTGTCGAACGTCG
The DNA here is from genome assembly GCF_002252895.1 of Halorubrum sp. Eb13. NCBI lineage: Archaea > Methanobacteriati > Methanobacteriota > Halobacteria > Halobacteriales > Haloferacaceae > Halorubrum > Halorubrum sp. Eb13. The sequence goes on from NZ_NHPE01000072.1 coordinate 37,006, forward strand.
ACAGCGGGTACGGCGAAGTGCAGGTGCTCGACGACTGCTCGATCCGGCTCGATCCGGGCGAGATCGTCTGTCTCGTCGGTCCGAACGGGGCCGGGAAGTCGACCGTCCTCAAGACGGCCTTCGGCATGCTGACCCCGTGGGTCGGAAGCGTCGAGTACCACGGCCGCGACATCGGCGGGATGGCGCCCGAGGAGATCGTCCGCGAGGGGATCGGCTACGTCCCGCAGACCGACAACGTGTTCGGCTCGCTGACGATCGACGAGAACCTCCGCATGGGCGGCGGTGCCCGCGACGGCGGGCTCGACGAGGTGATCGCGACGCTGTACGACCGCTTCCCGATCATCGACGAGAAGCGGAACGCGAAGGCGCGGACCCTCTCGGGCGGCCAGCGGCAGGTGCTCGCGTTCGCCCGGGCCTTGGTGATGGAGCCCGACGTGCTCCTCATCGACGAGCCGTCCGCGGGGCTCGCGCCGAACACCGCAGACGACGTGTTCGAGGACGTCCAGGAGGTCAACGACATGGACACGGCGATCCTCATGGTCGAGCAGAACGTGACGAAGGGGCTCGGCATCTCGGACCGCGGCTACGTCCTCGACCAGGGGACCGTCCGGTTCGAGGGCACCCCGGAGGAGCTGTTGAGCGACGACGAGGTCTCGCAGCTGTACCTGGGCGGCTGAACTCCGTCCGGCCTCGTCCCTACGTCGTCCGCTTCTCCAGCTCCCCTTTCAGCTCCGCGGCGTCGAAGTCGTGGTCCGGACGGATCGCGACGAAGTCGAGGAACTGACGGGCGGCGAGCAGCTCGTCGGTCGAGTAGCTCTCGAGCGCGGCGTCTATCGCGTCCGGCGCGCCGATCAGGGGTTCCAGCGCGGCGAGCGCGCTCGCGAGGTCGTACGACCGCGCCGACTCGCGACCCTCCTCGCTCACGCTCGTCGCGTCGATGACGTACAGGTCGCAGTCCCGCACGAGGACGTTCTCCGCCCGGAGGTCGCCGTGGGCGAGCCCGGCGTCGTGGATCGTCCGGAGCGTCGCGAACAGCTCGGGCGCCAGCCCGGCGACGGCCTCGCGATCGAGCTCGCCGAGCGTCCGGAACTCGGGGAGGTACTCCAGGACGAGGACGCCGAGGTCGCCGACCTCCAGCGCCTCGATCGGCTCCGGGGCGTTGACTCCGAGCTCCCTGACCTCTCGGGTCGCCTCCAGCTCGTGGCGAGCCATCTCGTAGGGGGTCTCGTAGCGCTCGAAGAACCCCTCGGTGCCGGCGGAGACGGCGCCGAGGTTCCGCCCGGTGGTGAACAGCGTGTGGACGAGCGTGTTCTGCTTCGTGATCACCTTCACGAACAGGTCGTCGTCGAGGACCATCGGCGTCGACAGCCAGTTGTCGGCGTCGAGGAACCGGACCCGCATCTCCTCGCGGTCGTACCGGTCCGCCAGCTCTCGGGCGACCCGCTCGATGTCGGGCCAGTCCACGCGACCGCGTACGAGCCGGCGGAGCTCCATGTCAGGACCGAACGCGACGGCGACGCTTAAATCACGTCCTCGGGCGGGATCGCCGCGCGAGCGTCTCGGAGCCGCGGCGGTTCAGGGAGGGGTCCCCGACGCTGACCGCGTCGGGACCGAGGCGGGCCGCTCGGTCGTGGAACAAGTCGTACGGCCGGCACGGGCGCTCGGGAGTCGGCCCGCCGAAGGAGACCGATGGCGGAGAACGGGGACGGTCGAAGCGCCCGCGATCGATCACGGTCGTTCGCATCGTTTATGCCGACGGGTCGCAATTCTTGCCTATGGACTTCGAGCTGCCCGCGGAACACCGGATGATACGCGACACGGTGCGGGAGTTCTGCGAGGAGGAGATCCGGCCGATCGCCCAGGAGATCGAAGACGAGCACCGGTTCCCCGACGAGGTGTTCGCCGACCTGAACGACCTCGACATGATGGGCGTGCCCGTGAGCGAGGAGTACGGCGGGCTCGGCGGCGACCAGCTCATGTACGCCCTCGTCACCGAGGAGATCGGCCGCGTCTCCGGCGGGATCGGCCTCTCGTACGCCGCGCACACCTCTCTCGGCGCGAAGCCGATCGAACTGTTCGGGACGCCGGAACAGAAGGAGGAGTGGCTCCGCCCGCTCGCCGAGGGCGGCGAGATCGGCGCCTGGGCGCTCACGGAGCCCGGGAGCGGCTCCGACGCCTCCGACATGGACACGACCGCCGAGTTCGACGCGGACGCGGGGGAGTACGTGTTGAACGGGACGAAGCAGTTCATCACGAACGCCAACGTGGCCAACAGCGTGCTGGTGAAGGCCGTCACCGACCCGGGCGCCGGCTACGACGGCATCTCGACGTTCATCGTCGACCCGGAGAACGACGACGGCTTCGAGATCACGACGGTCTGGGACAAGATGGGACTTAATTCCTCGCCGACCTGCGAGATACAACTGGACGACGTGCGGATCCTCGAGGACCGCCTGCTCGGGGAGGAGGGAGACGGCTGGACGCAGACGATGAAGACGCTCGACGGCGGCCGGATCTCCATCGCGGCGCTGTCGGTCGGGCTCGCGCAGGGCGCCTACGAGGCCGCGAAGGAGTACGCCGGCGAGCGCGAGCAGTTCGGGAAACCGATCGCGAAGTTCGACGCCATCCGGGACAAGGTCGTCCACATGCACCGCCAGACGGAACGCGCCCGGCTGCTCACGCACAAGGCCGCCGCGAGGTACGACGCCGGCGAGTCCGTCACCCGGGAGTCGGCGCTGGCGAAGCTCGACGCCAGCGAGGCCGCCCGCGAGGTCGCCGAGGAGGCGGTCCAGACGCTCGGCGGGTACGGTTACACCACCGACTTCGCGCCCCAGCGCTTCTACCGCGACGCGAAGCTGATGGAGATCGGCGAGGGGACCAGCGAGATACAGCACGTCGTGCTCGGGCGCGAACTCGGCCTGTAGGTCGCGGTCTCGTGGTCCGCGGGCGTCGGGCGCGACCGGTTCGCGCGTTCACTTCGGCCCGTTCACTTCCGCGCGACGATCCGAAGCACGTCCTCGTCCGCCAGCTCGTGGCTCTTCCCGACCTGTTGGTCGTCGTGTTTCGCGCTCTCGCCGGAGACGCGAGCGAACTTGAACCGCTCCTCGAACTCCCCGCCGATCTTCTGGCAGGCGTCGCCGACCGTGTCGCCCTCGAACAGGATCAGGGGCTCCTCGTAGTCGACGCCGCGACCGGGCTTGTCCATGTAGATCCGGATGAGCCCGAGCTCCTTCCAGAGCCGGTCTTTGAGCCCGTCGAGCCCGAGCTCCTTCTCGGCGGAAATAAAGAGCACGTCGTCGGGGTCGAGGTCGCGCTCGCGGAGCTCCGATTTGACGGTCGGGAGGTAGCTCTTGTCGATGAGGTCGGCCTTGTTCACCGTCACCATCGACGGGAGGTACTCCCGGTTGTCCATCACCGCGTCGATGAGCTCGTCGATGGTCAGGTCGTGGGGGATCGTCACCTTGGCGTTGACGTAGCCGTACTCGCGGAGCACCTGCTTGACGGTCCCCTCGTCGAGGCTCACGTCGTCGCTCATCGTCACTCCGATCCCGTCCTTGTGGGTCTTCCGGATGTTGATGTTCGGCGGCTCCGTGTCGAGGCGGATGTTGGTGGCGTACAGCTCCTCGCGGAGGCGGTCGTACTGCTCGATCTCGAACACCGAGAGCATGAACACGACGAGGTCGGCGGTCCGGACGACCGAGAGGACCTCCTTCCCGCCCCCGCGGCCGCCCGCCGCGCCCTCGATCAGCCCCGGGACGTCGAGGATCTGGATGTTCGCGCCGCGGTACTGTAGCATGCCGGGGTTGACGTCGAGCGTCGTGAACTCGTAGGATCCGACCTCGCTGTCGGCGTTGGTGAGGGCGTTGATGAGGGTGGACTTCCCCACGCTCGGGAACCCGACGAGCGCGACCGTGGCGTCGCCGTGCTTCTCGACCGCGTACCCGTGGCCACCGCCGGCGGAGGACTGGTTCTCCAGCTTCTCCTTCTTCTCCGCGAGCTTCGCCTTCAGGCGCCCGATGTGGGCCTCCGTGGCCTTGTTGTAGGGCGTGTTGGCGATCTCCTCGCGGAGGTCCTCAATCTCCTCTTCCAGTCCCATTGGCGTACAGTCGGCCGTTCGGCTCGTTAAAGGTGTTCCTTCGGCCCGCCTGGGGATCCGACCGCGAACCCGACGCCACCCCGGACCGTGCGAACCCGCCACGATCGTGTCGACGCTTCGACACGGTTATATCCGCGACGTGCGATGGGTTTCGCACGTCGAATGCCCGACCCGTCGAGCCTCCGTGACAGCACCCAGATCGTCCTCCCGTGTCACGCCCTCGAGGGCCTCGGAGAGCGGCTCCGGGAGCGGTTCACCGTGACCGTCGTCGAGGCCGACGGCTACTACCGGATCATCGGTAGCCCCGTCGAAATCAAGGCCGCGAGCGACTTCCTCGCCCGGAACGGCGTCGCGGTCGCGTAGCGCGTCTCCCCGCTGCGGGGCGTGCCCGTGGTCGACGCGAGACGATCGGACGGCCGTGGTCGAAACGAGACGATCGAACGGAAAACGAGGAGCGGAACCGTACTCAGCCGACGACGCCGACGAGGAGCTGGACCGCGATGAGGACGAGGAAGACGAGTCCGGCGGCGAACGAGCCCGCCGCGACGCCGTGTGCGTTGCCGAGCCCGCGCCCCCGGGCACTGAAATAGGCGCCCAGGAAGACGAACCCGGTCACCAGCAGTCCGACCGCGGCGTACGTGACGCCGAGGAGGCTCCCCGAGAGCCCCTCCGGGAGTCCGAAGTCGCCGACCGCCAGCAGGGCGAGTCCGCCCACGCCGACCGCGATGGCGACGAACGCGACGGCCCAGACGACCGGTTTCTGCGAGACGTCCCGGAGCGCCCCGACGACCGCGGCGTATCTGTCGGGCGACGCGTCGGTTCCGGGCGCCGTTCGCTGCGCGCCGACCTTCGCGACGGCGAGGAATGTGGCCGCGACGAGCAGCCCCATTAGTGCCGTGCTCAAGAGCGTGAGTGAGACCATGGTGGGTTTCGTTATTAGGCGGTCCGTTCGCGTGTACAAATAGCCTTCGTATACACGCCCGGGACGACGTGCCGGAACCGCTCGGTCAGGCGCGGATCGACCCGCCGTCACCCTGCGATGTCGACGTCGTCAGGGCGGCTCGGTCGGGCGCGCGAGCTGGCTCTTCCGGTCACGCTACACAAGAGCTAAGTGTGCCATCGCCAAGGGAGAAACAAGAGCAGACAGACGAACATGATAGATCCAATTATCCTGCAACAGGGGAGCGACTGGCGCGCGCAGGCGGAGGTCTTCGACGAGATCTTCTTCGTCTTCCTCGCGCTCGGTACGCTCGTCGGTACGATCGTCGTCGCGTACACGCTGTGGAACGTGTACAAGTACCGCGACGACGGGGGCGAACCGAAAGAGGGCTTCGACGCGCCGACGGTCGGCGAGCTCCCGACGGGACAGGGCGGTCCGAAGGCGAAGAAGCTCTTCCTCTCGTTCGGACTGAGCGCGATCGTCGTCATCAGTCTCGTCGTGTACGCGTACGGGATCCTCCTCTACGTCGAGGAGGGCCCCGACACCGGCGAGGAGGGCGACATCGAGATCCTCGTCGAGGGGTACCAGTTCGGCTGGGAGTACGAGTATCCGAACGGCCACACCACGACCGGCGAGATGATCGTGCCGGCCGACCAGCGGATCGACATCGAGGTGACCTCGCGGGACGTGTGGCACAACTTCGGCTCGTCGGAATTACGGATAAAGTCCGACGCTATCCCCGGAGAGACCAACTCCAACTGGTTCTCCGTGAGCTCCGAAGAGGTTGAGGCGCAGGGCGGCGAAGCGACGTTCAGAGTCGAATGCTTCGAGCTGTGCGGCTCCGGACACTCGGCGATGAAGGGCCAGATCACGGTCCTCCCGCAGGACGAGTGGGAGGAGTGGTACGAGGGCACCGAGGGTGACGACTCCGGGAGCGGCAACGAATCCGCCACCGGCAACGAATCCGCCACCGGCAACGATTCCGCCACCGGCAACGAATCCGCCAGCATCGACGACGCCGTCAGCGTGAGCGGCGCCGTCGCCGGAGGTGTTCCCGCATGAGCGAGCTTCCGCCGACGACTTCCGTCAAGCGCTGGCTGGTGACGACGAATCACAAGGACGTCGGGATTCTGTACACGATCACGGCGCTGTTCTTCCTGCTGTTCGGCGGCGTGCTGGCGCTTCTGATCCGCGTTCAGCTCTGGGACCCGGCGAACCAGGTCCTCTCCGGACTCGCGTACAACGAGGCGGTAACGGCCCACGGGCTGATAATGGTGTTCTGGTTCCTCTCGCCGTTCGCCTTCGGCTTCGCGAACTACTTCGTCCCGCTACAGATCGGCGCCGACGACTTGGCGTTCCCGCGGCTGAACGCGCTCTCGTACTGGATGTACGTCTTCTCCGGCGTACTGCTGGGGATCAGCTTCTTCCAAGGCGGCACGCTGAGCGCCGGTTGGACGATGTACGCCCCGCTCAATATCCCGATGTACACGCCGAGCATCGGGTCGACGGGGGCGGTCCTCGCGCTCGCGGTGTTCATCATCGGAGTCACGGCCTCGTCAGTGAACTTCCTCGTGTCGATCCACCACTCGCGTGCCGAGGGGATGGGAATCATGGATATGCCGATGTTCACGTGGAGCATCCTCGCGACCGTCTGGATGATGCTGTTCGCGTTCGCCGCGATGCTCGCCGCAGGGCTTATTCTCGCCTCCGACCGCGTGCTCGGCTCTGTGTACTTCTCGGCGACCGAGGGCGGCTCCCTCCTGTGGGGGCACCTGTTCTGGTTCTTCGGTCACCCGGAGGTGTACATCGTCTTCTTCCCGGCGCTCGGCGTCATGCTGGAGCTGTTCCAGACGTTCTCCGGTCGCCGGCTCGTCGGGCGGAAGTGGGTCATCATCTCCATCTGTCTCATCTCCGTCCAGTCGTTCCTCGTGTGGATGCACCACATGTTCCTCACGACGATCAACCTGGAGATCAAGACGCTGATGATGGCGACCACCATCGGCATCTCGCTCCCCTTCGACCTCGTCGTGTTCTCGCTGATCTACACGCTGATCAAGGGGCGGATCCAGTTCACGACGCCGTTCCTCTTCGCGTTCGGCGCGCTCCTACTCTTCATCCTCGGTGGCATAACGGGGGTGTTCCTCGGCGCCATCGTGCTCGACTACGAGTTCCGCGGCACCTACTGGGTGGTCGCGCACTTCCACTACGTGATGTTCGGTGGGGCGACGGCGCTGTTCGGCGGGGCCTACTACTGGTTCCCGAAGATCACCGGGAAGATGTACGACGAGCTGCTCGGGAAGCTCCACTTCGTGATCTTCTTCGTCAGTTTCAATATGGTGTACTTCTCGATGTTCCTCGGTTGGGAGACCCCGCGCCGCGTCTTCGAGTACAACCCCGAGTTCCAGACGTTCCACCAGATCGGGACGATCGGGGCGTTCATCCTCGGGTTCTCCTTCTTCATCATGTTCTACAACTTCGCGAAGTCCTACGTCGCGGGCGAGCCCGCCGGCGACAACCCGTGGGACTACTCGCGGACCGCCGAGTGGGCGGTCTCCTCGCCGCCGCCGCTTGAGAACTGGCCGAACCGGCCGTCGTACGCGTCCGGTAAGCTCGAGTTCGTGAAGGACTTCGTCCCCGACGGCGGGCCCGCGGTGAAGACCGACGGCGACGGCAACGCCGCGACCGACGGCGGCGACACGCACTCCGACCACATCAAGGAGTACCCGTACTGGGACAAACACCCGAGCCACGCGAGCATCTGGCCGTTCGCCCTCTCGCTGATGACCGCATTCTTCATGTTCGGGCTCTCCGGGTTCGCCGACGCGGTCACGTTCGTCGTCGGCGAGTCGCTCGCGTCGACGAGCGTCGAGATATCGAACGTCGTGTACCCGGTGTTCATCATCGTCGGCCTCGTCGGGATGATCGCCAGCGGCGTGAAGTGGGGGTTAGAGGACTTCTACGCGCCGCCGAGCGAGTTCGCCGAGCGGTGGCCCTTCAACGGCGTCGAGAAGGTGAAGCTGGGGATGTGGTTCTTCCTGGCATCCGACGTGATCGTCTTCGGCGCGTTCCTCTCGGCGGCCATCTTCGTCCGGTACAACGCCGGGTGGATGACGTGGGAGCCGCTGACGGAGTCGCTCCCCGGCCTAATAAACACGTTCGTGCTGATCACCTCATCGTTCACGGTGATCCTGGCGCTCGTCGCGGCCCACCGGAAGAGCCGGAAGGGCCTGCTGGCCTCGCTCGGCGCGACGATCCTGCTCGGGTTCACCTTCCTGGCAATCAAGCTTTGGGAATGGCACCACGAGGTGTTCGACCGCGGCGTGATGATCGGCTCGAACGCCCACGGCGACCCGATCCAAGCGTCGATCTACTACGTCACCACCGGGCTCCACGGCATCCACGTCGTCGGAGGGCTCCTGATCGCCTGCTTCCTGTTCTACAGGGCCTACCAGGGACACTACATGGAGGACGAGCGGCCGATCGAGTACTTCGGCCTCTACTGGCACTTCGTCGACATCGTCTGGGTGTTTATCTTCCCGCTGTTCTACCTCTTCTGAGCCGGCGTTCGCCGCCGAGTTCCGTTTTCCGTCGCGCTCGCTTTTTTCCGCCGACCGCGCCCGTTAGCCCGCGCGGTACGCCGCGGGTCTCTCACTCGGGAACCGGCTCGGCGCACCACTGACAGAAGTCGAACGACGGGTCGGTCTCGCGGCCGCAGTGCGGACACGACATCGCGGCCGTCTCTCCGTCGCGGTCGACCGTCGGCTGACCGGAGCTGTCGGGCGGTACCGCGGCCTCCGTTCGCCCGGAGAAGGCTTCCGGCCGGGCCCGCTCCGCGGCCGCCGAGCGTCGCTCGCGTTCGTGATCGCGGTTGTTCCGAAGCGCGAGGACGTACGCGTCGATCACGCTGGCGGCGACGACGAGCAGTGCCGGCGCGACGTCGGCGACCGGCGGCGCGTCGCCGGCGATGAGTCCCTCCACCGCCGCGTCGGGCACGATAACGACGAGCGTCGCGGTCACCGCGACGTACCACCCGAGCGCGCGCCCCCACCGGCGGAGGTACGCGTGTCCGAGGCCGGAGACGACGAGCGCGAGCACGGCCGCGAGCCACGGTCGGCGTCGACTGCGGTCTGTCATGGGGCGACGTTCGCGCGCCGGGACCGTGTAACTGCCCCTCGCTCGGAGCGTTTATGTGGCCGAGACGCCGAGTCGTGATATGTTCGGACTCCCGGCCGGAGAGTTCCTGATCGGGATCGGGTTCGCGCTGTTCGGGGTCGGCACGTGGTTCCTCGGGCTCGGGATCGCGTACCTGCTCTACCGGCGCTGGCGCGGCGACGGGCCGCGCGCGAACCGCGACGACTGAACTCCGGTCGTCGCCTCCGCACGCCGGGTTCCGGTTCGGTCACGCTTTTGAACTCGCTGGACCGAGAGAGGATATGACCGACACGGCGCTCGTCATCGGCGGCACGCGGTTCATCGGGCGACACACCGTCTCCGATCTGCTCGCGAACGGCTACGAGGTGGCGATGCTGAACCGCGGGAACCACGAGAACCCGTTCTCGGACGACGACCGCGTCACGCACGTCGAGGGCGATCGGACGAACGAGCGCGACCTCCGGACGGCGAAGCTCTCCGCGGAGCCCGAAATCGTGATCGACTGCGTCGCCTACCACCCCGGCGACGTGGAGACCGCGGTCGACGTGTTCGCCGACGTCGACGGCTACGTGTACGTCTCGTCGGGCTCGAGCTACGCCGCCGAGGAGATCCCGAAGCGAGAGGGGGAGACGCCGCTGCACCCGTGCTCCCCCGAACAGGCGGCCGACGAGAGCATGGAGACGTACGGCAACCGGAAGGCCGAAGGCGATCGGATCGTGTTCGACGCCGCCGAGGCGGGAGTCAACGCGACCGCGGTCCGCCCTTGTATCGTCTACGGCCCGTACGACTACACGGAGCGGCTCGACTACTGGATCGACCGCGTCCTCTCGCACGACCGCGTGGTCGTCCCGGGCGACGGCCAGAACCTCTGGCACCGCGCGTACGTCGAAGACGTCGCAAGCGCGCTCCGGATCGCCGCCGAGCGCGGCGAGCCGGGCTCGGCCTACAACGTCGGCGACCGGCGAGCGCTCACCCTCGAAGAGACGCTGGAGGCGATCGCCGAGGCCGCCGGGACCGACTGCGAGGTCGTACCCGCGAGCGGGGACGCGCTCGCGGCCGGCGGGCTCGAACCGGACGACTTCACGCTCTACAGGGAGTACCCGCACCTGCTCGACACGTGCGCGCTCGCCGGTCTCGGCTGGGAGTCGACGCCCGTCGACGAGGCGATGGCGCGGACCGTCGCCGAACACCGGGAGACCGACCGAGACGGAAGCGAGTGGGACCCCGGTCGCGAGGCTGAAGAGCGCGTGTTAGGCGTGAAAGAGACGCTGTAGGTCGGCCGGCTCGTCGCGTACCGATCGGTCGATCGCCGCGCGCGGCTCAGTAGGCGGCGTCCCAGCGCGACGGCTTCCGCCGGTTCCCGCAGTCGCCGCACTCCATGCGGTCCATCGTGTCGATGGCGACGTCCGTTCCCTCGCAGTTCCCGCAGAAGTAGCCGTAGCGCCGCTCCCGCTCGGGGTCGGAGTACGCGACGTAGAAGGGGCCCTCGGAGCCGCGCTCGCTCTCGTCGAAGGCGACGTAAACGGTGTCGCCGGTGCCCGTCTCCACGACGCCCTCGGAGATGCCGGTCAGGCGACTGACCTGTTTGCGGTACTCGCGCTCGTCGAACGTCTCCTCGCCGATCTCCACCCGGCGCTCCCCGACGAGCTCGTACCCCTCGGCCTCGTAGAACGCGGTGCCGGCCTCGTTGGCGACGAGCACGCGCGCCTCGATGCGGTCGACGTCCGCCTCCCGGAGCTCCGCCTCGACGCGTTCGAGGAGCGCGGAGCCGAAGCCGGAGCCGCGGTGGTCGGGGTGGACGTGGAGCCAGTCGATCTCCCCGACCCGCTCGCGGCGGCCGACGACGTAGCTCTCGGCGAACCCGACCACGTCCTCGTCAACGACGGCGACGGGACACACGGTCCCCTCGTCGCCGATGTCCGCGACGAGGTCGTCGGGGTCGTACCACTCGTCGACCGCCTCGGCGAGCAGTGCCTCGTCGACCGCGTGCCCGTAGGAGGCGAGCAGTGATTCGCGGGCGACTTCCCGGATCGCGTCGACGTCGGCTGCGGTGGCGTCGCGGAGTTCCATACTGTACCGTTCGCATACGACTACAAAAAACACGGCCGAACGTGTCAGAACTGCCGGGTCGGTACGGTCGTGACTCGGAGCGGAGAGAACGAGCGCGGCGGCTCGACGGGACGGAGCGGAGCAGAAGCGAGCGTGCCGGGGACCGAAGAGACGTCGGGGTTAAGAGATGGAGTAGGTCGCCGCGGCCATCAGCAGCATCGTGAGCGCGAGCGCGAGCGCCATCACGTAGCTGAGCGAGCGGTTCTCCCACCGGAGGTGCTGGAAGTAGGCGACGATGAGGAGCGTCTTGACGGTCGCGATCACCAGCGTCCCGCCGAGCGCCTGGGCGTACGTGAAGTTGAGGAACTCGGCCTCGAAGAGAACGAAGTTCAGCGTCGCCGCGACCAGGAGCGCGACGTATATCGCTGTGTACAGTTTGAGCGAGTCGTCCGACATTGCTTGAATGAGCGTTCGGCCGCGTGCTTAAAGAATTAACCATCCGACCGGGCGGCGGCGCGTTCGAGGCCCGCAGGACCCCGAAACGCCTTTGGCCTCGACGCGCCGACCTCACGGCGATCACTCCCCGAGGCATCACCGTGGACCCGCTCGAACCGACGGACGACCTGCTCGAATCGCTGTACGTGGTCAACAAGGTCGCGAAACAGTTCGCCGACGAGGCGACGGCCGCCTACGACCGCGGCGACGTCACCGAGAGCAACGTCCGCTCCGCCCGGAAAGACGCCCTCTACCGGACGAAGACGGCGGTCCTCTCACGTATCGTCGCCCACGAGGACGCGCACGTCACCGGCGAGTACCACGCGATCAACGGCGACGTCTGGCTGTTCCTCGCGGTCGGCGACTGGCGCTTCCACCAGCCGCCGCGCGCCATCGGCGGCGACCTCGCCGACGAGGTCGACGTCGCGAACGCGCCCGACGAGCCGATCGACGCCCCCTACGAGCGCGACTCCGCGGTCGAGCGCTCGGACCGGTCTCTCGAAGACGCCCTCACCGGACTGGCGGAGGCCGGCGTCAACGCGAACGACCACCTCGCTCGCCCGACCGTGACGAGCGAGCACGACCGCATCGTCGACGTGCGCTGGTCGTTCCTCCCGTGAGTCCGACGCCGATGCCGGCGATTCGACCTGACCGGTGCTTCCGCTACGGGTGTCGTCGCCGTCGCGCCTCGGAAAAATCGAACGCCTACTGAGGAGCGCGCAGTGCGGCGTTAGCTCTCGACGACTTCGATGCCGCCGAGCATCCCGACCCCCTCGTGGGGCGTACACTTGTACAGCTGGATGCCGGTGTTGTCGAACGACTGCTCGAAGGTCGTCCCCTCCTCGCTGACCGCGCTCCCGCTGTCGAAGTCGGACTCGGACCCCTCTACGGAGGCGACGTTGTGGGCGCCGCCCTCGCCGGTCCACTCCCAGACGACGGTCGTGCTGGAGGTGATCCGGATCGCCGCCGGGTCGAACGCCAGCCCCTCGCCGGCGCCGACGGAGACGGTGACCTGGTCCTGTCCGGTGTAGTCCGCGATGGTGCCGTCGTACATCCGGGCGTCCGCGAGGTAGTCGTCGATCTCGCTCGGGACGTCGTCGCGCGGCTCCCCGGAACCGCCCGAGTCGCCGCCGTCGGAGCCGTCTCCGCCGTCGGAGCCGTCAGAGCCGTCCCCTCCACCGCCGGAACAGCCGGCGATCGTTCCGAGGGCGAGCGCGGCTCCGGTTCCGGCGACGTACCGCCGTCTACTCAGCTTATCAGACATCAGTTTAGATACGCCGTCGAGCCTTACAAACCTCTTGATACACACCGGATCGCCGGAACGGCCGCAGGGGTTAAGTAGCCCCTCTGCCGGTCGGCCGGGACCGCGCCGTCGGCGGATTTATTCCCCGCCGGCGCCCTGAACGGGACGTATGCGGGAAGACGAGCTGGCGACCGCCGTGGTCGACCACTACGCGGCCGCCCACGACGACCTCGAGGTCCGGCTGGAGGAGCCGTACGACGCCGAGGGGCGACGCGGCGTGGTCGACGCGTACGTCCGGCTGCGGACGCCCGAGCGGGTCGACCACGTGATCGAACTCAAGGGCGACGCCGCCGTGCGCCGGGCGACCGGCGCGAACGAGGTCCTGCGGCAGTACCGGCGCATGGAGCGGTACTTCCACGCCGACGAACGGCACGCGATCCGACCGAAGCTGGGCCGCACCGAGCCGGGCGCGCGCTATCTCCTCTGTTTCGCGCCCACGCCGACCTGCGTTCACCACGTCGCCACGCACCGGTCGCTGTACGGGTCGGTCGACGTCGCGGCCCGCGTCGACGACGTCCCGGCGGTCCGCACGGTCGCGTTCCTCACCGGACTCGACGGCGATCCCGCCGACCTCGGGATGGTGTCGGTCAACGGCGACGTCCCGTTCGGCTCCGCGGCGTTCCTCGACGCCGTGCCGCGGGACTCGCGGCTCGCGGAGAGCCTCCGGGGCGTCGACGACGACCTCGTCGAGTTCCCGTGACCCCCGCGCGGTGGTGACGGCGGAGGAACGCCGACCGCGGCGCGTGCGACCGAAAGGCGCTTTTCGCCGCGCCGCGACCCTCGACCATGATCACGGTCGCGTTGGCGGGGAAGCCGAACGCCGGGAAGTCCACGTTCTACACGGCCGCGACGATGGCCGACGTCGACGTCGCGAACTACCCGTTCACGACGATCGACGCGAACCGCGGGGTCACGCACGTCCGGACCGAGTGCCCGTGTCTCGACCGCGAGGAGCGGTGCGGCAACGAGAACTGCCGCGACGGGAAGCGGTACGTCCCCGTCGAGCTCCTCGACGTGGCCGGGCTCGTCCCCGGCGCCCACGAGGGGAAGGGGCTCGGAAATCAGTTCCTCGACGAACTGACGAACGCGGACGTCGTGTTGAACGTCGTCGACGCCTCGGGCGCGACGAACGCGGAGGGCGAACCGGTGGCGGTCGGCTCGCACGACCCCCTCGACGACGTGGACTTCGTCGAGGAGGAGATGGACCTGTGGCTCGCGGGCATCGTCGACCGCAACTGGGAGGGCGTCGAGCGCAAGTCGCGCTCGCCCGACTTCGACCTGGAAGCGTCGATCACGGACCTGTTGACCGGGTTCGGCGCGACCGAACACGACGTGACGGCGGTCCTCCGCGGGCTGGAGTACCCGGACGACCCGAAGGCGTGGACCGGCGAGGACCGCGAGGCGCTCGCGCGGGCGACCCGCCGGCGAACCAAGCCGATCGTCGTCGTCGCGAATAAGATCGACGCCGCGCCCGACGGCGCGCTCGACCGGATCCGCGAGGGAACGGACAAGCCCGTCGTTCCGGCGACGGCGGACGGCGAGCTGGGCCTCCGACGCGCGGCCGAGGCGGGCGTCGTCGACTACGACCCGGGCGACGAGGAGTTCGAGATCCTCGACGAGCTCTCAGATGGGCAGCGGGAGGGACTCGACGCGATCCGCGGCGTGATGGACGAACACGGCGGCACCGGGGTTCAGACCGCGCTGAACGCCGCCGTCTACGACCTGCTCGATCGCATCACCGTCTACCCGGTGCAGGACGCCTCGAAGTGGACGGACGGGACGGGGAACGTCCTCCCCGACGCGTTCCTCCTCCCGTCGGGGGCGACGCCGCCGGACTTGGCGTACGCGGTCCACACCGATATCGGTGAGGGGTACCTCCACGCGGTCGACGCGCGCTCCTCGCGGCGGATCGGCGAGAGCCACGAGCTGAGCGAGGGCGACGTGATACGGATCGTCAGCACGAACTGAGACCGCCGGGGGCCGCCGTCGGTCTCACTCCACCCGCTGCGCGTACGTCACCTGCTTCGGCTCGAACCCCGCGTCGCGATAGAACCGTCGCGCGCCGTCGTTGTCCCACTCGCAGGAGACGGTGAGGTAGTCGCAGTCGCGGTCGCCAACCATCGCCCGCACGCGCTCCACGACCGCCGCGCCGTAGCCCCGGTTTCGGTGCTCCTCGTCGACGGCGAGGTTCACGATCTTCAGGTAATGGGACCGCGCTCGGGAGGGACGGTGACCCGTTTCGAGCGTCACGAACCCGACGGTGTCGCCGTCGACGGAGACGAGGTAATCGGTCGTCGACGGGTCCTCGAGGTGCTCGCGAAACCCCTCGTCCGGGACCTCGCTCGCGTCGGCGTATGCGAGTTCGTTCAGCTCCGAGTACGATACCATCGACGTCGCGAGGTCGTACCACCGCTCGACGAGCGCGTCGAGGTCGCCCTCGGTGGCTTCGACGAGTTCCATGCCGGCCCACCGCGGCGACGGCCCTTCAGTATTGGTCCGGCGCGCGTCGCCGTCGCGTCCGGCGCCCGCGCCGCGGTCCGGTCCGGATTCGCGGAGCGATCCGGCGTGAGACCGACAGGCACATGCGGATCCCCCGAGACGGGCCGATAGATGCTCGGGCTGGAACACGACTTCCGGATCGTCGACACCCGCGCGACGCTGGACCCCGACGAGTCCTCGGTCGCCACGCACGGCCGGGACATCTCCCCCGAGCGGTTGGAGCGCGAGATGCTCCAAGCGGGCGTCGTGCGCGCGGTCGCGAGCCCCGGTCGCCGTTCGCCCGGCCGGAGCTACCTCCGCGCGAACAACGCGGTCGCGCGGCTCTCGATCGACCGGCCGTTCGTCGCGTTCGCCCGGCTCAACGGCCCGCGCGATCCGGGGACCGGCCCCCTTCCGGCGATCCGGAACCTCTACGCCGAGCGCGACGACCACCACGCCCGCCCGGACGACGTCGAGCAGTACTCCTACGACGACCGGTTCCACGGGTTCACGCTCGTCCCCCACGTCGACGGGCTCCCGAACGAGGACGTGTTGCGGCGGCTTGAGGCGGCCGACCTCCCGCTCATCGTCCACGCCGGCAGGGAGTTCCCGCCCGAGGCGGTCGAGCGCGAGCTGCTCGACTACGACCTCCCGGTCGTCCTCGCGAGCTTCGGCGGCTACCCGCTCGACGCCGACCTGATGAACGAGACCCTCGACCTGCTCGACGATCACGACCGGCTCTACGTCGACACGAGCGCCGTGCGCTACCGAGAGGTGCTCGAACGCGGCGTCTTGGAGCACCCGGACCGCGTCCTCTTCGGCTCCGGCGCGCCGGACGTCCACCCGAACGTCGGCGTGATGGAGGTGCTCACGCTCGACGTCTCCGAGGACCTGATGCGCCGCGTGTTCGCGAAGAACCCGGCTCGGCTGATCCCCGCGCTCGCCGAGGGCGCGGACGTCTGAACCGACGGTCACTTGTCGCGGCACCGCCGACCCGACGAGCATGAGCGACGCCGAGAGCGAAATCGACGACGGCGACGACGCCGACGACGACCCCCTCGTCGAGGTCGTTCGCGCGGCCGGCCACGAGCACGTCACCGCCGAGCACGCGAGCACGTTCGAGTTCACGACGGACGACTGGCTCACGCCCGCCGGCGACTGCATCGTCGGCGTCGCGGCCGACCGCGCGCCCCGCGACTTCTCGGCGTCGTTCCGAGAGGCGTGTCGAGACGCGGACGCGACCGTCTCTGCGACGATCGCCGTCGGGGAGCCGGGCGACGAGGCGGTCGACCTCGCGGCCCCGGCGCACGTCGACCGGATCGCCGGACGCGGCGACCCCGACCTGACGCTCCTCGACGACCGCTCGATGGTCGGACGGACGAGCGACTACACCGACGACGAGCGCACGATCCTGGTCGACGGCGACGGGGCGGCCGCCGACCTCGACCGCGACCTCGTCGCCGCGCTCGCCGAGGGCGCGCCGGTCGCGCTGCGGCTGGCCGTCGAACCGGCGGAGTGAGGCGGTGCGAGGCGAGGCGATGCGGACTGAGACGAAGCGATACGGACTGAGACGAAACGAGGCCGAGTTGAGCAGTGAACGCGGGTCCCTCGTCCGGTCCGGTCAGAGCCGGCCGGCGGCGTCGATCAGGTCGGTGGTCGGGAACGGGTCCTCGCGATCGAACGACGCGAAGACGGCCTCGTAGCGCGCCGCGGGCAACACGAGCACGACGACGTTCTCGAAGAACAGCGTCTGGGCCTCGAACTCCTCGTCGATGAGCTCCCTGAACTCGTCGCCGGTGACCTGACTCGCCATGATCAGCCGATACGCGGATTCGAGGTCCCGGTCGGAGTAGCGCGACTCCAAGTCAGCTCGGATGTACTCGAGCGTGAAATCGAGGGAGTCGAGAGAGGCTATCACGCGAGCCTCGGCGCCGTCGACGCCGCGGAGGGTCTCCACCAGTTCGGACACACCGGCGGATTTTGCTGGTACGTACTAAAATCGCACGTTCGGGACCGGCCTCAGATCGGGAGCTCCGCGTCCGCTCCGACGACTCGGTCGACCTCCTCGGGGGCGCGCCAGTCGGTCGTGCGCTCCAGCAGCTGCACGACCATCCGACCCGTCACGCCCCAGACGGTGTAGCCGTCGACGTGGAAGAAGTGGACTCGGTGGTCGCCGTACTCCGGGTGGCCGATGCGACGCTCCGACTCGTAGTTCGCGGCGTCGGTCAGCCCGCTTACGGGGAGGACCGCGACCTCGGCCACCTCCGACTCGTCGGGGACGTACTCCCGGTCGGGCGCGACGCCGACGAACGGCCGGATCCGGTAGGCCGAGGAGGTCCGCGTGTCGTCGAGCCGCCCGACGACGTCGACCTCGTCGGGCCGCATCCCGACCTCCTCGTTCGCCTCGCGGAGGGCGGTGTCGGTCAGGGTCCGGTCGATCGGCTCGCGGCCGCCCCCGGGGAAGCTCATCTGCCCCGGGTGTTCCCCGAGGTGTGCGGCGCGCTTCGTGAACAGCAGGTGGGCCTCGCCGCCGCGCTCGACGACGGGCGCCAGCACCGCCGCCTCGCGGCGCGCCCGAGTCACTTTCTCGGGCGTGTACCGACGCAGCCCCGACAGGTCCATACCGGCCGTAGGCGCCGGGAAGGGGTTAACGTTTCTCCGCGTTCCTGCGGTCTGAAACGATCGGCGGCGGCGAGGGAGACGCCGCATTCGGCCCGCCGCGTCCGGCCCATCGCGTCCCAACGGCCCGCACGGCTTCGGACGTTTTAAGCCCGCGACCGACCCTTCACACGACAATGAGCGACGACGACCAAGAACTCGGTATCACCGAGTCCAAGTCACACAACACCGGCGAGTGGTACGCCGAAGTCGTACAGAAGGCCGGGCTGGCCGACTACGGCCCCGACGGGATGAGCGGGTTCATCGTCACCCGGCCGCGCGCGTACGCCGTCTGGGAGCGCCTGCAGGGGTTCCTCGACGCGAAGTTCAAGGAGACCGGCGTCCAGAACGCCTACTTCCCCCTCTTCATTCCCGAGTCGTACCTCGAACGGGAGAAGGACATCGTCGAGGGGTTCGACCCCGAGGTCGCGTGGGTGACCCAGGCGGGCACGAAGGAGCTCGAAGAGCGGCTCGCCGTCCGCCCCACCTCCGAGTCGATCATCACGCCGTACATCAGCCAGTGGGTGCGGAGCCACCGCGACCTCCCGCTGCGCGTGAACCAGTGGTGCTCGGTCGTGCGCTGGGAGGCGACGGAGACGAAGCCGTTCTTCCGCACGAAGGAGTTCCTCTGGCAGGAGGGCCACACCGCGCACGCGACGAGCGAGGACGCGTGGGACGAGACCATGACGCGGCTCGACCAGTACGAGTCCGTCTACGAGGACCTGCTGGCGATGCCCGTCCTGAAGGGACAGAAGCCCGACCACGACAAGTTCCCCGGCGCGGACACGACGACGACCGTCGAGGCGCTGATGCCCGACGGGAAGTCGGTGCAGGGGGCGACCTCCCACCACCTCGGACAGTCGTTCGCGGAGGCGTTCGACATCACCTTCTCCGACGAGGACGAGGAGGAGCGGCTCGCGCACACCACCTCGTGGGGGCTCTCGTGGCGCGCGCTCGGCGCGCTGATCATGACCCACTCCGACGAGCAGGGGCTCGTGCTCCCGCCCGGCGTCGCCCCCGAGCAGGTCGTCGTCGTCCCGATCTGGCAGGAGGACACGAAAGACGACGTACTGGAGTACGCCGAGGGCGTCGCCGACGACCTCGACGCGGCGGGCGTCCGCGTCGAGCTCGACGACCGCGACGAGCGCAACCCCGGCTTCAAGTTCAACGAACACGAGCTCAACGGGATCCCGATCCGGATTGAGATCGGCCCCCACGAGGTCGAGGACGGCGAGCTCACGCTCGTTCACCGCCCCGACGGGGAGAGCGTCGTCGAGGACCGCGAGGGCGTCGTCGACACGGTCCGCGACCACCTCGACGAGGTGTACGCGAAGCTGTACGCGGCCGCGGAGGAGACGCTCGACGGCGAGGTCCGCGAGGCCGAGGACCGCGCCGAGATCCTCGGGACGCTCGGCCAGCACGGCGGCTACGTGAAGACGCCGTGGTGCGGCGACGAGGCCTGCGAGGAGCCGATCAAGGAGCCGATGGCCGCCGAGATCGTGATGGTCCCGTTCGAGGACGACGACCCGCTCGTCGACGGCGAGGGCGACGAGACGTGTGCGATCTGCGGCGAGGACGCCGAACGGACCGCCTACTTCGCGAAGTCGTACTGAGGCGTAGAGCCGACGACGCTCCCCGGCGTCGTCGCCGGTACTCGCACGGTCCGCGAGCCCGCTCGCGAACACCCCGCCGCCGTCCCGCGTTTAATCCGCGTTGATCCGACTTAACGGAGATCGGTTTATATACGGATACGTCGCCTACCGTCAGGTGATGAACCGAGGTATCGCGCTCCTCGTCGTCGCGTTCGCGGTAGTCGGCGTCGTCGGGATCGCCGCGGCCGGCCCGGTCGGGACGGCCGTCGCGCAGGGGGACCCGGGGGCGACGAACGAGACGGCCGAGGGCAACGAGACGGCGAACGTGACCGACATCAGCCCCGGTGAGCGCCTTTCAGGCGTGATAGGGGTCCAGCGGGCCGAGATAGCCGGCGAAGTCGATTCGCGGGCGTTCGAGGTAGCACTCAACCGGACGGAGAACGCTGAGGACCGGGCCGACCTAGTCGAGGAGCGGTTGAACCGGACCGAGGGGCGACTGACCGATATCGAGCGGCGGCAGCGAGAACTCCGCGAGCGCCGCGACGCCGGTGAACTGACTCAAGGCGAGTTCGCCGCGCGGATGGCGGAGCTCGGCGCCCGGGCGGAGACGGTCAAGCGCGAGGCGAACCGAAGCGCCGACGTCGCCCGCGATCTCCCCGAGTCGGTTCGGGCGGACCGCGGCCTCGATGAGGAGCGACTCGGCGAGCTTCGCGAGCGCGCCAACGAGGCGAGCGGCCCGGAGGTCGCGGCGATCGCCCGCGGCGTCGCCGGAAACGACGTCGGTGGGCCGTTGGCGGCCGAGCGACGCGGCCCGCCTGAGAACGCGGGTCCCGAGAGCGATCCGGGTCCCGGTGAGGGGGGCGACGGCGGCGACGGCGTTCCCGGGACCGGTGACGGGACGGCCGGCGAGGGTCCGCCCGACCGCGGCGACGGGAGTGACGCCGACGGCAACGCGACGAACGCGACCGGCGACTCGACGAACGCGGTCGGGACGCCGACGGACGGTTCGGGGAACGCGAACGAGGGGGCCGGTCGCGGTGACGGCGGCGACCGCAGTGACGGTGCGGACGGAGGGAACGCGACCGCTCAGGGCGACGGGGGGTCCGCGCC
>NZ_NHPE01000151.1:0-22578 GCF_002252895.1 Halorubrum sp. Eb13
TCGACGTCGACCCGTTCTACTACGAGCTCGCCGACGCCATCGTCGACGTCGACCGCCTCCGGCAGGCGCTCTCGCAGGTGATGTGGGCCAGCCGTCAGATCGAGGACCTGCGCGACGAGTACACGACGAAAGTCCGGAATTCCGACGTCGACACCGCGCGCAAACACCGGAAACAGGCGTTCGCGCGCATGGCCGACGTGATGGACCAGATCGAAGAGGACCTGCGGTACATCGGCGACTCGCGCGACCAGCTGAAGGTGCTCCCAGACATCCGGCCCGACGAGCCCGCCATCGTCATCGCCGGCTATCCGAACGTCGGGAAGTCGTCGTTCGTCAACCGCGTCACCCGCGCCTCCAACGAGATCGCGGAGTACCCGTTCACGACCCGCGGCGTCCAGATCGGTCACTTCGAGCGGGACCACGTCCGGTACCAGATCGTCGACACCCCCGGCCTGCTCGACCGCCCGGAAGAGGACCGAAACGACATCGAGCGGCAGGCGGTCAGCGCACTCGAACACCTCGCCGACGTCGTCGTCTTCGTGCTCGACCCCTCCGGCGACTGCGGCTACCCGCTGGACGTCCAGCTGGAGCTGCGCGAGGAGGTCCGCGAGCTGTTCGGCGACGCGGTCCCGTTCCTCACCGTGGCGAACAAACACGACCGCTTCGAGGCGGTGCGGGCGGAGTCCGTCGACGCGACGATGAGCGTGACCGAGGACGAGAACGTCGAGGACGTCCTCGACATGGCCGTCGAGGCGGCCGCGTTCGAGCCGGACCTCCCGACGCGCGACGGCGGGGAGTAGCCGGAGAGGCGAGGCGGCGGCGAGCGAGGCGGCGGCGAGCGAGCCGCCGCGGCCCCGAAAGGATGCTTTCAAGCGGGCGCTCGCCGAACCGACGCGTATGTACGACGGTCTCAAGGGATTCCGCGACTTCTACCCCGGGGAGCAGTCCGCACGCCGGGAAGTGACCGACGCGATCGAGGACGCCGCGAGCCGGTACGGCTTCCGCGAGATCGCCACCCCCGCCCTAGAGCGGACGGAGATGTACGTCGACAAGTCCGGCGAGGAGATCGTCGAGGAGCTGTACGCCTTCGACGACAAGGGCGGCCGCGGCGTCTCCATGACGCCGGAGCTCACCCCCACCGTCGCCCGGATGGTCGTCGCGAAGGGCCAGGAGCTCTCGAAGCCGATCAAGTGGGTCTCCACCCGCCCGTTCTGGCGCTACGAGCAGGTCCAGCAGGGCCGCTTCCGCGAGTTCTACCAGACGAACATCGACGTGTTCGGCTCGTCGGCGCCCGAGGCCGACGCCGAGGTGCTGGCGGTCGCCGCCGACGCGCTCACGGACCTCGGGCTCACCGGCGACGACTTCGAGTTCCGCGTCTCGCACCGCGACATCCTCGGCGGGCTCGTCCGGGCGCTCGCCGCCGATCCCGACGCGGTCGACACCGCCGCGGCGATCCGCGCGGTCGACAAGCGCGCGAAGGTCGACGACGGCGAGTACCTCGGACTCCTCTCGGACGCGGGGCTCGACCGCGCGACCGCCCGCGAGTTCGACGACCTCATCTCGGGCGTCGACGCCCCCGAGGACCTCGACGCGGTGGCCGAGGCCGGCGGCGAGGAGGTCGCGGCCGCGGTCGAGAACCTGCGGAACGTGCTCGCCGCGGCCGACGACTTCGGCGCGGGCGAGTTCTGCGAGGTCTCGCTGACGACCGCCCGCGGGCTCGACTACTACACCGGCGTCGTCTTCGAGTGCTTCGACTCCACGGGCGAGGTGTCGCGCTCGGTCTTCGGCGGCGGGCGCTACGACGACCTGATCGAGAGCTTCGGCGGCCAACCGACTCCCGCGGTCGGAGTCGCGCCCGGCCACGCCACCCTCAAGCTCCTCTGTCAGCGCGCCGGCGTCTGGCCCGACGAGGAGCTCTCGACCGACTACTACGTGCTCAGCGTGGGCGACACGCGGGGCGAGGCGGCCGCGCTCGCCCGCGACCTCCGCGCGCTCGACGACGGCGTCGTCGTCGAGAGCGACGTCTCCGGTCGCTCGTTCGGCGCCCAACTCGGCTACGCCGACTCGATCAACGCCGAGACCGTCGTGGTCGTCGGCGAGCGCGACCTCGGGAACGGCGAGTACACGGTGAAAGACATGGCGAGCGGCGACGAGACGACCGTGCCGGTCGAGGAGTTCCCGCCCGAGGACGGGCTCTCGACGTACGAGGACGACGAGTAGCGGGCGGCGGACGACGAGTCGCGACGAGACGGCGGGAGTCCTGAATCCTTTTCAGGGTCGCGACGGGACCGGAGGAACGATGATCCCGCTCGCGACAGCGATGCCGCCGACCGAGGTCGCCCTCCGCGTGGCGGCCGGCGTCGCCCTCATCCTGATCAACGCGTACTTCGTGGCGGTCGAGTTCGCCCTCACGCGGCTCCGGCAGTATCCGGAGTCGGAGATCGACACCCCCGGACTGCGGCGCGCGTGGGAGATGACGGACGACCTGGAGTTCTACCTCACCACCTGTCAGGTGTGGATCTCCGGGACGAGTATCGCCCTCGGTATCGTCGCGGAGCCGGGGCTCGCGGCGCTGTTCGCGCCGATATTCGCGAACACGGCGTTCGCGTCAGCGGGCGCCGGGTCGCTGCTGGGCTTTTTCATCATCAACATGGTCCACCTCACCCACGGCGAGCAGACCCCAACGTACCTCGGCGTCGAGCGCTCGAAGCAGGTCGCCGGGTACGGCGCGCGGCCGCTGTACTGGTTCGCGTGGCTCATCTCGCCGCTGATCAAGTTCGGCGACTGGGTCGCGAAGGCCACCCTCGGGCTGTTCGGCGTCGAGATGACCGGGTCGTGGACCGAGACCGAAAGCGAGGTGTTGGAGACGCGCGCGGAGCTCCGCAACCGCCTCGGGTCGATGATGGAGGAGGTCGAGCTCCCCGAGGAGCGCCGCGAGGAGGTCCTCAACGCGCTCGCCGTCGACGAGCTCGGCGTGGCGGACCTGATGACGCCGGCCGACGAGGTCGTCTCGCTGTCGACGTCGGCGTCGATCGAGGAGAACCTCGACCGGATTCGCGACACGCCGCACACGCGGTTCCCGCTCGTGGGCGACGGTCCGAACGACTTCGAGGGGATCGTGTACGCCCCGTCGATCGTGAGCCGCTTCGAGGAGCTCCGGGCGGGGGAGACGACGTTCGAGGAGATCGCCGCCCCGCCGGTGACGGTCTCGCCGGAGACGAGCATCAGCGACGCATACGACCAGTTCCAGGCTGAGTCACAGGAGCTCGCGCTCGTCATCGAGGACGGCGAGATCGTCGGGCTCCTCACCGCGACCGACGCGCTGGAGGCGGTGATGGGACAGCTCGAGGACCCGCTCGACGCGGGCGATCTGTAGGCGGTCGGCGTCGGCGACGACGGACGGCTGCGGCGGGTGAAGCGCTCCCGCCGCGACCGCGGCGGACGACGGCGCGCTACTCGAACGCCTCGCGCAGGAACACTAGGGCCCCGCCCAGCATCGCGAGGTTACCGAAGAAGGCCAGCCGCTCGCCGCTCTTGTCGTCCTCGTCGGCGTTCCAGAAGTCGTGCATCGTCGCGGTCACGACCGTCAGGAACGTCACGGCCGCACCCGTCGTGATACGGGGGGCTCGCCACAGCGCGATCCCGATCCCCGAGACGAGCATCATCCCCGACGCGAACGGGGCCGCGAGGTCGGGGGCGGGGACCCCGGCCGACTCCGCGTACTCGATCGTCTCGTCCATGTCGCGGAAGTCCTCGGAGGCCTGCGCCGCCAGTCCGACCCCGAGCAGCACGCGGCCGAGCCGCGAGGGCGCGCCGCGGCCGCCGGTCGTCGGCTCCTCGTCGCCCGGCGTCGTCTCGGCCGCCTCGGTGTCGCCGGCGTCGTCGGTGTCGTCGTCGGTCATGTGTGGACGCACGGTAGCGTGCCACATAAATCGACGTGCGGGATGACGCGGACATCGACGTGCGAGAGGGCGCGGACATCGACGTGCGAGAGGGCGCGGAGCGCGCGGGCGTCGGGCGGCGGTCGCCGACTTACCCCCAGTTCCACCGGGCGTGGAGCCGGCGGACCGACAGGTCGAGCCAGAAGCCGATGAAGCCGATCACCAGCATGATCGCGGGGATCTCCGCGTAGGAGAACCGGTCGCGGGCGTCGAGGATGAGGTAGCCCAGCCCGGTGTTGACCCCGAGCATCTCCGCGGGGACGAGGATGATCCAGAGGATGCCGATCGAGAGGCGGATCCCCGTCAGCATGTCCGGGATCACCGCGGGGACGACGACCCGGCGGAGCAGGGCGCGCGTGTCGCCGCCGAGCGACTCGCCGACCGTGACCCAGTCGTCGTCGATGGTCGCGATCCCGTGGGCGGTGTTCAACACGATCGGCCAGAGGCCGGCCATGAACATCACGAACACCGCGGACCGGGTCCCCACGCCGAAGACGATGATGGCGATCGGGAACCACGCCAGCGGGGAGATCATCCGCATGAACTGGAAGAGGACCGTGGTCGCCCGCTCGGCCGCCTCGAAGTAGCCGACGACGATCCCCACGGGGAGCCCGACCGTCAGGCAGAGCGCGAGCGCGAGCCCGAACCGGTAGACGCTGACGAGCACGTGGTCGTAGAACTCGGGCGAGACGACGAGCTCGGCGAGGACGGCGACCGTCGCCGCCGGCGCGAAGTTCGTGATGATGCCGCTCCCGAGCGCCGTCACCGCCCACCAGACGGCGAGGCCGCCGAGGAGTCCGACCGCCGGCAGCAGGCGGCCGCGCTCCCCGAGCAGCTCAGAACCGTATCGTCTCCTGTCTCTCGTAGCCATCTTCCTCTGGGACGTCGAACGCCGGCGGGCCGCCGGCTTCTTCCAGCGCTGTGCGAACGGGGTCGTACGCGACGAGGTCGTCGGCGACCTCGGCGGGCTCTAACTCGTCGAGGAAGGCGTCCTCGCCCTCCACGCGGGTCTCGCGCATGCGACGGATCAGCTCCTCCGTGTACGAGGGGTACGGGTACGGGTAGAAGCCGATCCGGTCGATGTCCCACTCCTCGTTGCGGATCGCGCCCGATTCGAGGTACGGCTCGTGCTCGTCGTAGTGGGTGAGCGCGCGGTCGATCGGCTCGGGCCCCTGCGGCAGCAGGCCGCTCTCCGCCGAGGAGAGCAGCCGCGCGGCCTCGGACCGATTCCCTCGGAGGTACTGTTGGGCGTCGACGAGCCCGCTCATCACGTCGGTCGTCCACTCCGGCCGCGACTGCACCAGCTCCTCGCGCATCACGACGACGCAGCAGGCGTGCTCGCGCCAGACGTCGCCGGTGAACCGCAGGATCTTCCCGCCGGCGTCGAGCTCGCCGATCGCGTTGAACGGCTCGGCGACGATGTACCCCTCGATGGAGCCGTTCTCGAGCGCCGCGGGCATGTCCGGCGGCGGCGTCACGACGAGGTTCACCTCGTCGTCCGCCACCTCGTCGGCGGAGGAGTCCGTTCGGGGCGTGAGCCCGTGCTCGCGGAGCCCCATCTGGAGGATGACGTTGTGGATCGAGTACCAGAACGGAACGGCGACGGTGCCGCCGCCGAGGTCGGACCACTCGTCGACGTCCTGCTGGACCGTCAGCGCGGAGCCGTCCGTGTGGTCCCACGCGACGACCTGGACGTTCGCGTCCAGCTCGTCGCCGTAGCGCATCCACACCGTCATCGGCATCAGGAAGTGGGCGACGTTGACCTCGCCGGAGAGGAACGCCTCCGCGAGGTCGGACCAGCCGCGGAACAGTTTCGGCTCGGCGGCGTCGACGCCGTGGTCGGCGAAGTGGTCGTTGGCGTATCCCGTCAGCAGGGGCGCCGAGTCCGTGATCGGGAGGTAGCCGATCTCCGCGGTCGGCGGGCCCTCGCCCTCCCCGCCGCCCCCGAGACAGCCGGCCGTCGAGCCGACGCCGGCCGCCGCGAGCGACGCCAGCCCGGACTCCTTCATGAATTCGCGTCGGGAGAGCCCGCTCGTGCGGGCCGTCTCCGAGGGGTTCCGCCAGCCGGCGCCGCCGACGAGCTCGCGCGCGCTCTCGGCGACATCGGGGTCGACGTCGTCGTGGTTCGTGTGATGATCGTGCGTCATTCGAGTCCAACCGCCTCCAACTGTTCGAAGGTCGCCGCCCGCTCCGCGAGGAACGCCTCGTCGTCCCGCGACCGCGTCTCGCTGTCGATCCGCTCGACGTGTTCGATGCCCGCCGGGACCGGTCCCATTATCGCGACGCGGTCACCGAGGTACACCGCCTCGTCGATGTCGTGCGTGACGAACACGGCGGTGACGCCGAGCTCGTCGACGATCCGCAACAGCTCGTCCTGCAGCTCCATCTTCGTCAGCTGGTCGAGCGCAGAGAACGGCTCGTCGAGGAGCAGCACCTCGGGCTCGTTCGCGAGCGTCCGCGCGAGCGACGCGCGCTGCGCCATCCCGCCCGACAGGTCCGCGGTGTCGGCGTCCGCGACACCGTCGAGCCCGACGAGGTCGAGCAGCTCGTCGATCAGGTCGGGGTCGGGCTCCTCGCCGCGGAGCTTCGGGCCGACTTCGACGTTCTCTCGCACCGAGAGCCACGGGTACAGCAGGGGGTCTTGGAAGACGACGCCCCACCGGTAGTCCGGGCCCGTCACCCGGTCGCCGTCGATCTCGACGCGGCCGCCGGTCGGCTCTTCGAGTCCCGCGAGCAGGTGCAGGAGGGTCGTCTTGCCGCAGCCGGACGGGCCGAGCAGACAGCAGACCTCGCCGGGGTCGACCGCGAGGTCGAGCCCGTCGAAGACGAGGGTCTCGTCGTACCGCTTCGTGAGGTCGCTGGCGACGACCGGCGCCGCGCCGGTCGTTCGACGGCCGTCGGCGTCGGCGCCGACCGCGGACGCGGATTCGGGCCGGACGGCGGACTCCTCGTCGCCGTCGTCGGTCGCCGCCGCGCGGGACTCGAGGGACATCGATCAGTCCGCCGTCGCCTCGGGCTCGTCCTCTTCGGACGCCGCCTCGTCGTCCGGGATGACGCCCTCGTCATCGAGCTCTTCCGCGGTCCCGATGTCAGCGTCGTCGGGGACGAACCCCTTCTCGCGCATCCAGTCCGTGGTCGCGCCGATCCGGTCCTCGTCGGGGGCGCGCACGGGGAGGAACTCGCGGAGCTCGAACTCCTCGCGGAGCCGGTCGAAGTTCACGTCGTCGAAGGCCGCCTTGTCGGCCGCCTCGTCTTCCAGCAGCCCGACGTACCGGTCGGTGTACCCGTCGAGGTCGTCGTTGATGTCGGCGACCGCGCGGTTCAGCGCCGCGAGGAACCCCTCCAGCTTCTCCGGCTCGGGCTGCTCGCGCGTGGTGATGGCGGCGCGGCACGGGCCGTCGAACACCTCCTTCAGCTCCTCGTCGTAGCGGCCGAGCGTGACGAACGGCTCCAGCACCGCGATGGAGTCGACCTCGCCCTCTTTCACCGCGTCGAAGCGCTCCTCCGCCTCGCCGACGTGTTCGAGGACGACCTCGTCGTCCTCGAACCCCTCGTTCTCCAGCATCTCGCGCATCGAGTAGAAGGAGGTGGCGTACTTGTTGATCCCGACGGAGCGACCGCGCAGGTCGTCGATGGTCTCGGCGTCGTCGTCGGCGTCAACGAACACGACGCGGTCCCACTCGCTGTAGGAGCCGACGATGTCGCGGTCGGTCTCGGAGACCTCTTGGACCGCGTTCCACTCGCAGACGCCGTGGGTGCCGCCGTCCTCGTCCATGTCGTCCCACCAGTCGGCGTCGAAGGCGTTCTCGCCCTCGAAGTCCTGCGTCCCGGGCGCGAAGTACGAGAGGTCGGCGTCGACGCCCTCGTCCTCGAAGTACCCGTTCTCTTCCGCGACGTCTTGCACCAGTCTCCACGTGAAGTATTCGTGGGAGACATTGAGATCTGACATCGAATGCTTCTTAGTTTTATTGTAAGGTATAGCTCCGGAAACCGACAAGGATGAGCGGTGCAACCGGCTTCGCGCAAATGTTGCGGCGGCCGAACGGGTTCGGTCGGCGGTTCGGCGGAAACGGGATCGTCGATCGGCTCAAAACGCCGTCTCACGGGCGTTTTCGGCCGAGTGAGCGAACGGTTCGCATCCGAGATAGCAACAATACTTGTTCGTTTCTCCGTCGCCGTCGGGATGTCTGCGCCTCAGGCCCGCTCTATCCGCTCCAGCAGCGTCGCCGTCGCGTCGGCGTCGAACGCCATCGGCCGTCGCCACCACGGCCCCTTCCCCGAGTCGCTGGACAGCGCCGTGACGAGGCGGTTCGCGTCCGCGCCCGCCTCGGGGTCGCTCAGGGGGACGACGCGCTCGAAGCGGCCCGACGCCGCCGGGTCGCCGGCGACGACGACCCGCGCGTCGAACGGGTCGCGCTTCAGGTGGGCGTTGGTCGGCGCGAGCGCGGCCGCCGACTCGCGGTCGACCGCGGCGTCGCCGGTCCCGCCCCCCGTCTCGGAGCGGTCGCCGTCACCGACCGCGAGCACCCGCTCGACGCGGATACCGGCGAACAGGTACGCGCCCCAGTCGGGGGCGAGGTCGGCGTCGGGCGCGGGGTCGCCGTCGACCGCCGCGTCGGCCGACGCCCCGCCCGGCCCCGGCCAGCCGTGCGGCCGAAGCGACAGCGTCGCGTAGAACAGCAGCCAGTCGCCCGGGGCGAGGCCGGCGATCCGGCCGGCCTTCACGCCGTGGGGGTCGCCGTACGTCGCGCGGTCGCGGCCGTGGACGCCGGGGAGTTCCGGATCCAAGTGGACCGGCGTCGCGTGCAAGTCGGAGGGCACCGCGAAGGGGAGGTCGAGGTCGGCGTACGTCGGAAGCGGCTCGTCGACCGGGAATCGCCCGCGCGGGAGCGTCGCCGCCGACTCGGGGATCGGCACGTACGCGAACGACCCGTCCGGGTAGACTGGCCCGCGGAAACCGGGCTGGTTCGTGTTGGCGGCGACGTTGACGGCGACGGCGCGTGGGTCGCGCATTAAAAAGGGGAGTCCGGACGGGTCACTCCGCCGCGGCGGCGGGCGCGTCGTGGTCGATCTCGGTGCCGAGCAGGTCGAGGAACCCCGCGATCCACTCCGGGTGGTCGGGCCACGCCTGTCCGGTGACGAGGTTCCCGTCCGTCGTCACGCCGTCGACCCACGAGCAGCCGGCGGCCTCGACCTCGGGCCTGACCGCGGGGTAGGCGGTGATCTCGTAGCCGTCGAGCACGCCCGCGGCCGCGAGGATCTGCGGGCCGTGGCAGATCGACGCGACGGGCTTGTCGGCCTCGAAGAAGTGGCGCACCGCGTCGAGCACCTCGTCGTAGCCGCGCAGGTACTCGGGCGCGCGCCCGCCGGGGACGACCAGCGCGTCGTAGTCGGTCGGGTCGACGTCGTCGAACCCGTGAGTGAGCTCGAAGTCGTGCCCCCGGGTCTCCAGGTACGTCTGATCGCCGCGGAAGTCGTGGATCGCGGTCTTGACGCTGTCTCCGTCCTCCTTCTCCGGGCAGACGGCGTGGACTTCGTGGCCCACCGCCTGCAGCGCCTGGAACGGGACCATGATCTCGTAGTCCTCTCCGAAGTCGCCGACGATCATCAGAATCCGTTGTCCTGTCATGTGTGCAACACCACTCGGATATACGCGCTGCTGTCAAATAACGGTACTGGCGAGCGATGACATACCACGCCGACACCGTGTGACCGACCTCTACCCGCTCGACGGCTATTGATAACTCAATCGCACGGCGCGGCGGCGCGTGCCTGTGCGCGGCCGCCCGCGGCGGCCGCGAACAGCACCGCGCGAGGGACGCGGCGACCGAAGGGAGCCGCGAGGCTGGGGAGACGTGAGGTGCGGTTGTTGTGTTGGGCGGGGCTTTGGAGGTGTTCGCTATCCCTCCGACAGCAACGAGGTATACCCGAGCGGCCGAGGCGTTGGAGGCGCTCCACAGCGGGCGTCGATCAGTTATTTACGATTGATCGACCGGAGCGGTCGAACCGCCACGCACCGGTAGTCGGTCCTACTTCGGCGGCCGCAGGTCCCGCTGGAACTCGTCGAACTGGTCGAGGTCGTCGGGGAGGTCGTACTCGATCTCGCGCTCGTCTTGGTTGTCGGGGAGCCGTCCGTCCTCCAGGTCGGCGGCGGCCTCCTCCCAGCCCGGTTTCACGCGGACGCTGCGGGCGGGCGAGCCGACGACGACGTGGTGGGCCGGGACGTCGCCCTGCACGACCGAGCGCGCGCCGACGACGCTGTTCTCGCCGATCCGACAGCCGGCGCGCACCATCGCGTCGTAGGTGACGCGGGCGTCCTCCTCGACGATCGTGTGGAAGTTGCGGACCTCGGTCTGATCGACGAGGTCGTGGTCGTGGCTGTAGAGGTGGACGCCGTCGGAGACCGACGCGCGGTCGCCGATCGTCAGCTTCCCCCGGTCGTCGAGGTGCACGTCGTCGTGGATCACGACGTTGTCGCCGACCTCGATGTTGTGGCCGTACGTGACGGAGATCCCCTTGAAAAAGCGGCAGTCGTCCCCGCACTCGGCGAACAGGTGGTTTCCGAGCATCTGGCGGAACCGGAGCGCGAACTCGACGTTGTCCGCCATCGGCGTCGCGTCGAACTGGCGCCAGAGCCACTGGAGGTGCTTCGAGCGCTGGAAGCGGTCCTCGTCCTTCTCGGCGTAGTACTCCGACTCCAGCGTCGCGTTGCACGGGTCGTACCCCTGCAGGCGGACGCGCTCGGCCCGCGACACCGACTCCCCGTCCTGCCACGCCTCCCAGCGCTCGCGGTCGCCGTGGAGGTCGATCAGGACGTCGCGAACGACGTTACAGGTGTCCTCGTCCGAGGAGAGCCGCTCGTCCACCTCGTCGATTAACCCTCGGACCCCGGCCTCTGCGCCGTCGGGGAGGGACACGTGTCGCTTTGTCATCGGGCCACCTTCGTCGCCGTGCTTCAAAGGGATTCGGTTGTGCGGCGGGCGCGCTTCAGCGACCGACGGTCGTGGCGCCCGCGCGCCGGCGATCGTGAGCAACAGGGCGATTCTCGGGACCGGAACTCGCGAGAGGCGACGTATCGGCGGCGAAGAGCCGTCCGAAATCATGTATTTTCAACATAATTATTGATTCAACAACACTTTTGAGACGGTTCGCTGTACTGATACGCGGTACCACATGCCAGAAGTAAAATTCGAGGTCGACGTCGACAGCCCGCCGGACGAGCAGCCGACGGCCAAGCCGTTCAACCGATGGCACCCCGACATCCCGGCCGTCGTGGAGGCGGAGCCGGGGGAGACGATTCGGCTCGAAGCGCTTGACTGGACGGGCGGACAGATCTCTGACAACGACGACCCGAACGAGGTCAGGGACGTGGACCTGACGCAGGTGCATTACCTCGCCGGCCCGGTCCGCGTCGAGGGGGCTGAGCCCGGCGACCTGTTGAAAGTCGAGTTCCACGACATGGGACCGCTGAACGACCGCTCCGAGTTCGGCTTCACCGGGACCTTCTCCCAGCAGAACGGGGGCGGCTTCCTCACCGATCACTTCCCGGACGCCGCGAAGTCGATCTGGGAGATCAACGGGTACACCGTCTCCTCGCGGCACGTCCCCGACGTCCGCTACGAGGGGAAGATCCATCCGGGGCTCGCCGGCTGTGCGCCGAGCCAAGAGCTCCTCGAGGAGTGGAACGAACGGGAGCAGGAGCTGATCGACAAACACGAGGCGGACCCGAGCTCGATCCCGAATCACCCGACCGGAGAGGCGGAGCCGGGCGTCGCGAACCCGCCGACCACGGAGGGCGCACAGATGGGCGAGATGGACCCGGAGGAGGCGGAGGCGGCGGCCGAGGAGGCCGCGAGGACCGTACCGCCGCGCGAACACGGCGGGAACCACGACATCAAGGACCTCTCCATCGGCTCGACGGTGTACTTCCCCGTCTACGTCGAGGGGGCGAACTTCGCGCTGGGAGACTTCCACGCCTCGCAGGGCGACGGGGAGATCACGTTCTGCGGCGCGATCGAGATGGCGGCGTACGCGGACGTGGAGTTCGACCTGATCAAAGACGGGATGGAGAAACACGGCGTCGACCACCCGATCTTCGAACCCGGCCACCGCGGCCCCAACTTCGAGGACTACGTCACGTTCTGCGGCTACTCCGTGACCGAGGACGGCGAGCAGCGCTACATCGACTCGCACACCGCCTACCGCCGGGCGTGTCTGCAAGCCATCGACTACCTCAAGAAGTTCGGCTACACGGGTCAGCAGGCGCTCCATATCCTCGGGACGGTCCCCGCCGAGGGGCGCCAGAGCGGCGTCGTCGACGTTCCGAACGCGTGCTCGACGCTGGCGGTCCCGAAGGGCGTCTTCGAGTTCGACGTCTCCCCCGGTAACCTCGACAATCGGGCGGACCGCGGCGACCTCCTCGTCACCGACGACCCGCTCGAGTGAGCGAGACGATACGAGATGACGTTCACGACCGAAGCGACGGCGGGAGCGAGCACCGAAAGGGGACCCGACGATCCGCTCGGGCCCGGGAAGGCGATCGCGGCGACGCTCCGGAGCACGCTCGGCCCGAACGGGCTGGACAAGATGGTGATCGACCGGAGCGGAAGCGTCGTCGTGACGAACACCGGCGCGACCGTCCTCGACGGGCTGGAGATCGACGCCCCGATCGGCCGCGTGATACGGGACGCGGTTCAGGCGCACGCGCGGCACGTCGGCGACGGGACCACTACGACGGCCCTGCTCGTCGGCGCGCTCCTCGACGCGGCCGACGGGCTCGCCGATCAGGGCCTCCACCCGACCTCGATCGTGGACGGCTACGCCGGCGCGGCCTCGCACGCCCGCGACGCGCTCCGCGAGCTCAGCGTGCTGGTCGAGCCGGGCGACGAGCGGCTCCGAGAGGTCGCGTCGACGGCGGTCACGGGCCGCTGGGACGCGGCGTCTGCCCGGCGGTTCGCCGACATCACGGTGGACGCGCTGCGCGCGGTCGACTGCGACCCCGCCCGGCTCACGGTCCACGCGTATCCCGGCGGCGAACTGGCCGACTCGAAGCGGGTGAACGGGATCCTCGTCGACGTCGACAGCTCGTCGACGACGATCGGCGGGTTCGGGACCGGCGACCGACGGGCGCTCACCGATCCGACGGTCGCGCTCGTCGACGGCGAGGTGGCCGTTCCCGCCGCCGAGGCGTCGGGACGGGTGACCGTTGAGAGCCCCGACGACCTCGCGGCCGTCAGGGAGCACGAACGGGCGAGCAGAAGCGGGCTGGTTCGGTCGGTCACGGACCGCGATGTCGACGTGCTCGTGTGTCAGAAGTCGATCGACCACGGGGCGAAGACCGAACTCGCGCGCGCCGGCGTGCTCCCCGTCGAGCGCACCAGACGGGACGAGTTCGACGCGATCGCTCGCGCCGCGAACGCGACCGCAGTGACCGCGGTCGCGGACCTCGACCGGGACGCGCTCGGGGCGGTCGGTTCGGTCCGCTGTCGGTCGGTCGGCGGCGGCGCCGTGATCGAGCTCTCGGGCCTCCCGGGCGAGTCGCACAAATCGCTGCTCCTGCGCGGCGGGACGCCGCACGTCGCCGAGGAGACGAAGCGGATCGTCGAGGACTGCCTCGCGGTCGCGCGTCACGCCGCTCGCGGCGGCGGCGCGGTTCCGGGCGGCGGCGCAGCCATGATGGCCGTCTCCCGCGCCGTGGCCGACCGCGCGTCGGGCGTCGACGATCGGTCGGCGCTCGCGGTGGAGGCGTTCGCGGACGCGGTGACCGTGATCCCGCGAACGCTCGCGAGGAACGCGGGCGCGGACCCGACCGACGCATTGGTCGCGCTCCGCAACCGTCACCGCGACGGGGAGACGGCCGCCGGCGTCGCCCGCTCCGGCGCGGTCCGCGACATGTTCGACGCGGGCGCGGTCGAGCCGGTCGCGGTCCCCGCGCGCTGCCTCGAGACCGCGGTCCGGACCGCGGGGCTCGTGCTGCGCGTCGACGAGACGCTGGACGCGGAGGCGATCGAGGGGCACGGGGACGACGGCGACGGACGCGGTCATCCCGGGGGCGACCGTCACGGCCACGGGAGCGACGGCGAAGGTGAAAGCGGCGGTCACGCCGGCGGCTACCCGTGGGCGCTGAGCCACTGATCGGGCCGTCCGCCTCCGGCGGTCGCTTATGAATCGGCGCCGCAGTCCCGCGGCGTGGGGGAGACCGCACCCGCTAAGTGTCCCGATCCCCAAATCGGGGTATGCAACAGCGCGAACTCGGGAACTCGGGCGTCGAGGTCTCGGAGATCGGCTTCGGCGCGTGGGTCGTCGGCACCGACTGGTGGGGCGACCGCTCGGACGAACAGGCGGTCGAGATGGTCGAGGAGGCCCTCAACGCCGGCGTCACCTACGTCGACACCGGCGACGTGTACGGCCACGGCGACAGCGAGGCGATCATCGGGAAAGCGATCGACGGCCGCCGCGACGAGGTGACGCTGTCGACGAAGATCGGCTACGACTTCTACGACAACCCGCAGGCCGGCCACGGCGAGCTCCCGAAGGAGCTGAACGAGGAGTACCTCACCGAGGCGTTCGAGGCCTCGCTGGACCGACTCGACACCGACTACGTCGACGTGCTCCAGCTTCACAACGCCAACGTCGACGAGGTGACCCCAGAGGTGCGCGACCTCCTCCGCGAGTGGAAGGCCGAGGGGCGCGTCCGCGCGCTCGGCTGGGCGCTCGGCCCCTCGATCGGCTGGCTCGCCGAGGGCGACGCCGCCGTCGAGTACGAGGAGTTCGACGCGGTCCAGACCGTGTTCAACCTCTTCGAGCAGGAGCCCGGGCGCCACTTCGTCGATACCATCCGCGAGACGGGCTCGGACACCTCCGTGATCGCCCGCGTCCCGCACTCCTCCGGCCTGCTCAACGAGCAGGTGACGCCCGACACCGTCCTCGAAGACGGCGACCACCGCTCGCACCGCCCGAAGGTGTGGTACGAGACCGGCTGGGAGAAGGTCGAGGCGATCCGCTTCCTCGAGGACCCGGACGGCGTCGAGGGGACCCGCACGATGGCGCAGGCCGCGATCCGCTGGCTGCTCGCCCACGACGAGGTCGCGTCCGTCACGCCAACGTTCCGCGACGGCGACGACATCGCCGAGTGGAGCGCCGCCGCCGACGTGCCGCCGATCTCCGACGCGGAGTACGACCGGTTGGACGAGCTGTACGCCCGCAACTTCGACGTCGACCGCGACGACGGGATGGACGTCCTCCGCACCTCCGTCGACGGCGAGGACATCGAGGCGGCCGGCCTCGACAAGCGCGCCGCTTCGTACTGACGCCAACGCGTCCCGACGACTCGGTCCCGCGGGGCGTCGCCGATTCTAACCCGCCCTTTTCGCGTCGAGACCGAAGGACTGCGAGCCGTCGACGGCGCTCGCGACCACTTTCACCGCGCTCCCGGCGGAACGGTGATCGCCCGCGGGCGAGAGCCGCGGCTCGGCGTGTCGAAGTGGTGGCTCGGTGAAAGTTTTTCATCACAAGGGGCTGAGAGGGGGTAACGGATCGTCATGGCCACCACATCCGAACTATCTCCCTGAGGCTAATAAACTGACCGTGATGCGAGTCGGTTTGAGTGCCACGGTGAGGTTCCAACCCACTATGTCGTAAGGTCACGCCGACGTCAAACCTCGACACATCTCTCGGATGACCGGCGGTCGGCTCTACAAGCTTGAGGTCGTCAGCGGGAAAGACACCACCGGCGAGTACGTCGACGGGAAGCAGCGCGAGACGTGGCTCCCCGTCGATGTCGAGACGACGATCAACCGCTACGTCTAGACCGAGGAGATCGCGCGCGATGAGCCCCTGTCGACGTGACGAAGCGCACCGTCCAGAACTGGGTCGAAAAGGCCACCGCCGGCGCACCCGGAGAGCGGGGGCTCCGACTACGAACGCGTGAGCACGCACGATTTCCCCGCTACAGAGCAAACCACCTCCTCGTCGAGGAACACGTCTTCCCGCGGATCGTAATGGCACTCGGCGGTGGAGCAGCTACGACGCAATCGAGCCGTACCTCGCGGCGCCGACCGAGAAGAATATCACCGACTCGATATTTCTCGCTGAACTGCGTGAGAAACATCAGGTTGACAACGCGACCTTTTTCATCGATGGTGCGCCATAGTTACAGGCGGCCTGTCATCGTCGCGGGCTCCGATTCCAACACGTCACACATGGGAATCGGAACGCTGTCGAACGTGTCCTTCATGAGATAAAGCGGCGAACAAACCAATTCTCAAAATACGTTTATCCATGTCGAACCGAGTACTGCTGAAAATTGGCTTCAAGCGCTCGCATTCGCATGGAATCAGCTTATCTAAACGCTATCCGTTCGACACAGATGAAATCGACGAACAAGAACTGTATGAGGCCATCCGCGGGACTTATAAAGGATATGAACGGGAGAACTGACAGTTTCAATACCCCAAGAGGACGACGACTAATCCGACAACTCTTTCCGAGTGAATTTTACCGGCCAACTCAGCTTTGCACGTTGGCCGAAGAAGTCCGTGTTCGGCATCATCCAATCCACCATCCCCTATATCACACTCTTAGTTCAACGTGCAAAGCTGAGCGTTTTATCAGGTTTTCTATAGTTCATAATGACTTTTAAATTTTTCTTGCGGGCACTCCACCCACAGTGCTCCCATCAGGCACATCATTCAAGACCACTGCATTTGCCCCTACTACTGCATCCTCTCCGATTCTAACATCGCCAAGTACCACTGCCCCAGAGTATATTTCAGCACCGTCGCATATCGTTGGGGCACCACCATCTTTCACTCCTATTGTCACGTTTTGATATATACTTACATTGTGCCCTATCTCTGCACGTTTTGGAATTATAATACCTACGGGATGAGGAATGTAAGTCGAAATTGGTAACTGAGGATGCCAAATATCACAGGCAAGCCGTAATCTAGGTTCTCTGAATCTGACAACATTTAAAAGATTGAAGTAAACCAACAGAGCTCGAATAGCTGATTTCATCCCTGATTTACACCATATTTCAAAAAAAGATTTTATTTTCAAATTCATGATAATCTGTCGTTGAGATTTGTTCCTGAAAGATGAGTTGAACTCACCGATGACATGATTTATATGTAAAATTTATGTTTTTTCTGGACACCTCATGCATCCTTTCTGCTTTATTGAGTGTATCAACGGCTTCTTTATATATATGAACTGCTGAACTCTGGCCGATATTCAATATGTGAATCCTAATTAATACCTCGGCGTGAGAAACCGATGAGAGTCAGCGCTTTCACCCGCTCGACGCCTTCGGTTTGTCCCTGAGGGACCGACCGCTCAGTCAGGCGATCCGAGTGTGATCCATAATCCGAGATTGCGATTTTATCCGAATACGTAGGACTAATTAAGATTCCGCGAAGAGGTTCGTCGTCTCACTTCTCGAAGGACACGTTCGACGGTATTTCGATTTCCGTGGCGAGTGATTTAAAATCGGAGCGAAGTTCGTGAGGGTGCAGCTGTGAGATGTCCGCCAGCATCAACGAGAAATAGCGCATCCTCAGCGTGGTGTTACTCATTAAGATCGGAGAATCATCAGCGTGAATTGCTGGTCCTGGACAGAAATATGTCAATATGACTGAATTCGTTTGTACAAAGATCTACGACGGCATACAGCCAGAATCGGTCTGAGCCGATCTGAATCGCACTCTTATCGACAGCAACGCGATTCGGGTTCATACCGTCAACTGGCTGTAGTTCGGCCTTTTGAATCCAATTGTGAATTGGGTTCGACTCCGCTCGACACCCAACCTTTCAAGATACTGTTTGGTATTCGAAAGTGATAGTCCAGCGAAATAAATTTGAATACCGGTTTCAATAGTCTCGTGGGGTGTCCGCTCACGCTCCACAAACTCCAAGTCGATCCAATCAGTAGAGCAGCTGAGGCGATTAGATTCGGACATAGACCATTCGGAACACCGACCGCCTTTTGTTAA
This sequence comes from Halorubrum sp. Eb13, assembly GCF_002252895.1. Lineage (NCBI taxonomy): Archaea > Methanobacteriati > Methanobacteriota > Halobacteria > Halobacteriales > Haloferacaceae > Halorubrum > Halorubrum sp. Eb13. Next base: position 17,933 of record NZ_NHPE01000151.1, read on the forward strand.
GCTAACATCGCCTGTTGGTTCTCTGCTTCAGTTTTTATTTGCCGAATTACCCCGCCGCTTCACCGCGATTCTCTATAGCCATTGCCATCTAAAACTATGTATTACAATGACTGCCAGTACGCAAAAATTGCTTGAGCCACTACGTAGAGATCACTATGATTCCTATTTGTTTTGTTATCATCTCATTTTCAACCGAATATATGATTTTCATTGTACTGCATAATAGCCTGTCGTTGTAAATCCTCACAGGCATATCCAATTCGATAAGTTGAAAATGACATAATAACTCATTCGGTAAATTACACGGCTAGATCGGGACGAGTTGCAGTGTATTTGTCCCGGGTGTCTGTCGGTTCGCTACTTGTATTGACCGATTCACACAGTCAACTTCTCCGAACCCCCTGTGCAAGATACGCGCGTTGTATGCAACACGTACTGGGTTAATATCCCAGAGAGCGGTCAGAAGCAGCGTGCAAAATGTAGTAATTGAACTCAACAAGACGGCTTCTCTTATTTCGCGCCAAATCACATGAATCACCCGCTCGTTGAACGTGCGAACTGATCGTAATATACCCTACCCGTTATAAATGATGTTCCGGGCATGGTACAAGATACAGGTCCCTTATCTATTAATATTCGTACAGAAGCTCGCTAATAATATTTCTGTGGGTCAACTTCATTAATACGGGGCAACAAATCGTTTATTATGATTAGAGTGATTGTAACATGGAACTAGCAAGAAATTCAAGCAATTGATGAAGGCGATGTTGAATCTACCGTAGTACGTGTAATCAATGAATTTTTACATGAAGTCGACGAACGCAGCGGTGTTACCGTCAACTGTCGAACACCAACAAGCGACCACGATTCAGTACATACGGTTAATCACGAACCATTGGCTCATCTGGATCGGAGCAGGTGTTCTATCGATATAGTTGGCGAATAATAAGCAGGAGGAATATAAGATCGATTTGAAACCTTCTGGTTTCGATCTCGAAACCATATCCACGGGAAATATAGAGTAATTAACCTATTTACATTTGCGACCGGAAAGTATCGCAGCTGATGTGGAAAATCAAGAGATGTTTCGCTCTAACATCCCAGAATATATTAAGAAACAAATTATTGAGTCAATCCACGTTAATCGTACCACTGGATACGATCCGATATTTCACAAAAAGCATACTATCAGTAAGTTGGTAGCCGGGGGTTCCAGCGGTTCGCCGTTCACCTGTATTGAACGATCCGACCAGCTCGTTTCTGAGGAGCTTCTATGCGAGATACGTGCCTTACATCTTTCACGCCGTTCAGAACATTATTTCGAACTGGCAGGAATTCAAGCGGATAATTCACTGCTGCCGTCCGCCGACTATTCCATTTGACACGGTGGCTGAAAGATGGATTTTAGCAAATCCCCCAATATCTATTAGTAGAAATCGACTTCCAGTGGGGTAACACGTCGTCACAGCCACCACGACTGACAGTATCCTGTTGAGGGGTATAAAATGACCGTGATGGCGTTCGAAGCGATACTCGGTGTGGACTCTCTTTCGGTGAACGTTCATATGAAAGATAGCGTGCAATGTTCGCATAACTGGTATTAGATTCGATAGGACGGTGCCTCGGGAGAGCACTGAATTTAAAAATTGGACACCGACCGGGAATGGGATTGACTGTGAAGTATCGCCCGTCGAGATCAATCCTAAACGGTTCTACGGAGTAGTCGTCGTCTGTGAGGCCATCGACTGTATTCCGAAACGAGACGGTCATTTTCCGAGTTACCTCAAAAGATGGTTTTTGCCCTCAACTCCTGGATTAAAAGTATAACAATCACATATATAAAATGTAAATATAAACGTATTTTAATATAATAATTATACGTCTCAACGCAGCGTCAACAAGAAAATGAGCGAAATCGAGAGTTCCGCGCTGTAGTGGACCACGAGTTTCGCTACGTCGCGTGTAAAATCGAATCCGTCGAGCGCTGCGAGCACAGTCGTGACGGCCCTGTGTTGGGCCAGGCGAAGCGTACGGCTTCTGCGCGGCGGTGTGTGCGTGACTCACCGGTCGTTTGGTCGCCGACGAGAACCCGACCGCATCGCGCCGCCCATCCGAGACAGCGTTGATTACGTCGTCTACGCACACAGTCCAGCGTCGCCGTCGGTAGCGAGCGCGAGCACGTACCCGAGGTAGTCGACAGAGGCGGACCGGCAGTATCCATTTTGGGAGCGTTTGTTTCCGAGCACCCGGTCGAGAGTACCGTAACCGAACCCGCGCACCTCTCAGTATCCGTCGTGAGTACAGCGGGGACGTGGCGTCTAATCACGCATTTCAAAAATAGCTAATGCCTGTTACGCGGCCTTCAGCGCGGTGATCATCCGGTCGTCGGTGATGCCGGCGGAAAGGCCGCACCGATCCGAGCAAAAACCGTCGCGATGAGCCTACTCGTCGCCGTCGCCGAACTGCGCGTCGTACGCGTTCTGGATCTCTATCTTCGTCTGGCGGCTGATGTCTTCGTAGTCGAACTCCACCCCGTATCGGTCCTGGGTGATCTCGTCGCGGGTTCTGATCTCGCCGGGAGCCACGTCGTCGGGGAACGGCTGCCGGTTATAGACTGCCTGCACCTCACCGGTCGTCTCGATGCTGAGATCCGCGAAGTCGACGTCGTACATCGTTCGACTGATGTCGTCGCGGCTGTGAGCCGGGTCAGACGGGAGCGACCCGAACTGCGCGTCGTACGCGTTCTGCACCTCGATCGCGGCGTCGCGATCCAGCTCGGAGAACGACGCGTTGTATCGGGCGTCGCTTATCTCGTCGCGGGTGTCGACCTCGGCGGGATCGGCGTCGCCGGGGAACGGCTGCCGGTTGTAGATCGCCTGCACTTCGCCGACCGTTTTGCTACCGAGGCCCTCGAAGGCGACGCCGTACTTCGCTCGGCTGATCTCGTCGCGAGAGGTCGGTCCGCCGTCGTCGGACGCGTCTCCGTCGCCGGTCGACGCAGACCCGCCGGAGTAGTCGCTCTCAGACGTGATCGTGGCGCCGGTCACTGTCGTTACGTTGTAACGGGTGCCGTTCTCGTTCGCGAGCGCGTCGACGCGCAGTCCGAGGTCGGTCGTGCCGACGGCGTGTCCCTCGATCGCGAGCGTCGCGACGATGACGCTCCCGTTGTCGTCGGTGTCCGCGGGCACCGCCGTCACGTTGGCCGCGGCGCCGTCCTCGACGAAGACGACCTCGGTCGTCGCGTCGGACGCGCCGCCCCGCGCGGTGACGTCCCCCACCGTGGCGTAGGTGACGTCCTCCACGTCGACGGTGAACTCGTAGGCCCCGACGCCGCCGGACGCGTTCGCGACGACCACGTCGTACGTCGTCGTCTCGCCGGGGTCGACCGTTTCGCCGGTGACCTCCGGTTCGTCGGCGTCGACCGGAACCCCGCTCGGGAGGAGTCGCACGGCGGTCTCGGGACCGGGATCCGACCGCGCGGCCGCCTCCACGTCGACGACTCCGGTCACGGAGTCGTTCTCGGTGGAGACGCCGTGGCGGTGCGATCCGGGGTCGACGTCGGTCACGTTCACGCCGCTGAACGTGACGGTCTCCCTGTCGTGGCCCGCGAGCGTCACCTCTCGGGTGGCCACCACTCTGTCGGCTTCGAAGGGCTCGTCGGAATAGACCGTTTCGTCGCCGGCGGCCGTTCCGTTGCCGGTGGCCGTTCCGTTGCCGGTGGCCGTTCCGTTTCCGACGACCGCTTCGCTGTCGGCGAGATCGAGTTCGTACCGGACCGTCTGGGTCGCCTCCAGGTCGCCGTCGTTGGTGACCGACACGGAGACGTTGAACGGCTCCCTCTGCGTCACGTTGTGAGACGCGTTCAGCCTCGACACCCGGAACTCCGCCGGGTCCGGGTTCGGTTCGACCGCGATCGCGGCGCCGCCCACGTCGGTGACGTTGTACGAGTCCCCGGCGTCGGTGTCGAGCCCGTCGACACGCAGCCCGACGTCGCTGGTTCCGGGGGCGTCGCCGCCGACCGTCACGGTCGCGACAACACTCTCCCCGTCGGCCGCGTCCGTCGGTGCGGCCGTCAGGTTGGCCGACGAGCCGTCGGGGGCTATCGAGACCCCGGCCGCCTCGTCGGACTGGTTCCCGCGCAGAGTGACGTCCGTTATCGAGGCCACGCTCGGGTCGTCGACGCTGACGACGGTGACGTGGTCGCCGACGCCACCGGACGCGTTCGCGACGACCACGTCGTACGTCGCCGTCTCGCCCACGCGGACCGTCGCGTCGCTCGGTCCGAGGTGAACCGCGGTTTCGGGAGCCGGCGTCGGCTCCTGCTGTTGAGCGAACGGGACGTCGAAGCCGCCGGTGGGTCCGACGCCAGCGACGGCCCCGCCGATGCCGCCGATGCCGACCACCGCGATCGCCGCGAGGACGACGACGCTCTTCGCGTTGAGCGTCGCGGAGAGGGAGCCGATGCTCATCGGCTCGACACCTCGTTGAACAGCTTCCGGACATCGACGACATCCACGGCGCCGTCGTCGCTGAAGTCGAACGCGTCCGGGTGGCTCCGGATCAGCTCGTCGTCCCGGTTCGCGAACATGGCTTCCACGTCGTCGCCGTCGACGTCGCCGTCGCCGTCGACGTCCTCGTAGCGACCG